>CALFYN010000103.1 GCA_937952345.1 uncultured Acidobacteriota bacterium | reverse complement strand
CTTCGCTCAGCAACTGATCCCCGGCCCACGTATAATGCGTCACCCGCTTGCCGGCGTGCTTGCGAATCCGCCGCCCGATCGCATCGTAATCGTACCGGACCGTTCCCTCCGCCGTCTCCGCCGCCACCATCCGGTCCAGCCCGTTGAAGTGATACCGCGCGTTCCCCTTCGGACACGGTCCCACCGTCATATTGCCGCGCAAGTCGTACAGATACGCACTCCCCGCCCGCGCCGTGAGCTGATTGATCCCGTTCACCCCACACGCGCCCGAACCATCCTCAATCCGGTTCCCCGATGCATCCAGCGTGTACCGCTCCGAATGCCGTCCTCCCGTCGCATGCTCCGCAATCAGCCGCCCTTCCGGATCGTAAACGTAATGGTGCTCCTGCCCTCCCGTAAACACCGAAGTCACCCGGTCGCGCTCATCGTTCTCCCACCGGCACTCCAGCACCGGCCGTGGCGATCGCGGCGTCACCAACGCCAGTGCCGATGGCAGCCCCGCCGCCGTCGATTGCATCCGCAGCTCCGCCGCGTTCGGATACCGAATCGCCGCCAGCGCCCCGCTTTTCTCATACTCGAAACCGTACGCCGCCCCGTCCCAATCCACCACCCGCGTCAGCCGCCCCTCGCCATCGCGCTCGAATTTCAGCTCGTCCCCATCCGGAGTCACAATCCCCGTCAGCGCCCCAATTCCGTTGCGCTGCAGTTCCACCACTTTGCCGTTCGACTCCTCCAGCGTCAGCCGCCCCGCATCGTCATAGGCGAACTTGATCGTCCCGTGCTCGTTGCTCGCCTCCACCACCCGCTCGCCTTCCAGCCGGAATTTGCACTCCGTCCCGTCGGCCGCCCGCACCACATGCAAGCCCGGTTCCGCCTCTTCGAACGAAACCTGCTCCACGCCATTGATCCGCCGCGATGCGCGCCCCGTCTCCGCATCGATCTGGTACTCGATCCGGTCCCCCGTCGGCAGTACGATCGCCGCCGGCACGGGCGCATTCCCATACTCGAATCGCGTCTGTTGCCCCTGCCAGTCCGTAATCCCCGCAATCTGCCCCGCCGCCGTGTACTCGTACTTCGTGATCCGCCGGTTGCGGTCCGCCACCGCGAACAGCCGCCCCGCCGAATCGTAGGCGTACCGCGTGCTCGCCCCATCCGGAAACATGATCGAACTCAGCCGCCCCGCATCGTCAAACAGGAATCGGTGCGTGTTCGCTTCGCCACGATGCACCGCCACCAATCGGTCTCGATTGTCATGCTCGAATCGAACCGGATTCCCCGCCGGATCCGCAACCCCCGCCAACCGCCCCTTCTCGTCGTACGTCAGCGTGTGGACGCGCCCCTCCGACGAAGTGACCGTCATCACTCCTTCCGACGGATTCCGGATGTCGGCCCAGCCCCCCGCCTTGTCCGTAACGCGAATCTTCCCGCTAGGAGTTTCCTCTTGAACGGTGAATCCGCGTTCGGTCAGGGTCTTCGTCAACTGCCGGCGTTTCAGCCTTTGACGGACTTGACCAACCGCCTGAATCTGCTGGTTCCGTATGCGAAACATGCTGGCTACCGGATCGTTCTCCGGATTGTCCTCCTTCCAGCCGTCTGTGGATTTGCCACTCCCCCTCGGTCTGCGTCAGGTACGCTGCCACGGGGCCGAATAATTCTTCTTCCTGTTCCCGGTCGCAAGTCGGCAGAAACACTTCCAGGATCCGCGGATCGTAATACCGGAACAGCAGCCGCTTGCCCGATTCGGTTTCCACCGTCAGAAAATACCGCAAATGCTTCCGCACCAGCGGAAAACTCAAATCACAATGCAGAAAAATGCCCCAGTTTTTATCCCACCCTTCCGCCACCACCGTCGCCAGAAACGCGCACGGCTTCGGGATCGCCACCACAAACGGCGCGATGTTTCCCAATGCCTCCGCCGCCCGCCCTTCATACAGCGATTGGTATTGCAAATGGCTGTCCTGCAGCAGCGGTACGATCCGGTCGCTCTGCGCCGCATCCAGCACGGCATACAGCGGCCCGCCGCACAGCGCCTCGTAAAACTTCCCTCGCGCCCCGCTCAACGACGGTGATTGCAGGATCCCCTCCACAGCCACCGGAGATTCGCTCAGCACAAACGTCGTCTCCCCGATCCGCACCTGTTGCCCCGGTTGCAGAAACACCTGCTTCTCGATCCGCTCCTCCTCCACATACACCCCATTCGTGCTCTGCAAATCCCGCACCAGGCACCCCGTCACCGTCAGCGCCGCCGACGCATGGACCCGCGACATGTGGGCATCCGTGAAGATCCCGTACGTCGCCTCATGGCTCCGCCCGATCGTCACAGCCTGGTTCGGACGCAACGCAATCTTCCGCCCGCTGTACGGGCCCGTGGCTGTATGCAGATAGCGATGCTTCTTCATCTTCCCGCTTGTGTATGCGCCCGACCGGGCGCCATTATGCGTTCTCTCAAGCCTCGCAGAATGCGGCCCCCGAACGGGCCGCGTCGAACATGGCATTCGCCTGGCCACCGGCCCCGCTGCTCCCGCCCCCTCCGCTGCCGCTTCCGCTCTGCCCGATAATGACCGTGAATTCGCCCTTCACAATCTTATTCGGCGGCCCGATCGCCTCGATGATCGTATCTCCCAGCCGGCACGCCGGCAGATTATTAACCAACACCGTCGGCGACCCGTCCACCACCACCCCCGGACCATGCGGTGGCACCGGCAGCGGCGTCGTACACACGTGGATGTCCGCGCCCCCTGCCATGCTCGTGATCGTGCTCGACATCTGTGCCGCTTGCTGCGCCTTGATCGTTTCTTCCGCCGCCTTCGCCGCCGGAGCTCCCGGCGTCCCCGCCGCCGCCAGCGTAGCCGCCTGCGCCGTTTGCAGCACCGCGTCCGATGCCGCCTTGGCCGCTTGCAGTCCCGCCGCGGCCGCAGCCGGAATCCCCCGCCAGGAGGGCAGGAACCCAATCAGCGTATTCGGACTCCCAGGTCCTGGAGTCAACACCGGCGGCAGCGGGTGCATGACGTTATCCGTAATCCGTGCGGCAGGTCCAGTCGGCATCGTCCTTACATCCTATCATCCGAACCCGCCTGGCTCACTCCCGCCCGCGCATCTGCCGCTCCAGCGCCCCATCCTCCGTCTTCACCCCTTCATCCCCCTGCTGCTTCATGAACGCATCCAGCCGCCGCGAAAGCCGCGTCTGCACCGCCGCCAGCTTCCCATCCCCCGCTAAGTTCCGCAACTCGTACGGATCCGCCTGCAAATCGTACAACTCCTCCGCCGGACGCCGCCGGAACTGCGCCGCCCGAGCCCTCCCTTTCTCCGTCTCCTCCCAACTCCCCAGCACCGGATTGTCCCCCTTCCGCATCAGCACGCACGTGAACTCCCGCTCCGGCGTCAGATTCCGGATGTACTTGTACCGCCCGTCCCGCACCGACCGCACCGGATACCCGTCGCCCCCATTGATAATCCCCTTCGTCGTCTGCACCCCGAAAACATAATCCGCATGCTTTGTTGTTTTCCCCAGCAGCACCGCCAGGAAGCTCTTCCCGTCCAACCCCTCCGGCACACGCCCTCCCACCGCTTCCAGCAGCGTTGGCAGAAAGTCCACATACTGCGTCATCGCCGGATTCCGCGTCCCCGCCTTCACGCGTCCCGGCCACCGTACAATGCACCCCGCCCGCAATCCCGTCTCATAGCAGGTCCACTTCGAAAACGGCATCTGCGACCCGTGCTCGCTCAAAAACACGAAAATCGTGTTCTCCCGCAACCCCGCCCGGTCCAGTAACTCCACCACCGCTCCCACCTGCTGATCCAGCACCGCCACCTCGGCGAAATACTTCCCCAGCACCGTCCGCGTCGCCGGAGTATCCACCAGGTGCACCGGTACCTCGATCTTCTCCACCGGATAATCCGCCGCGTTCCCCTGATCAAACGGAGCATGCGGCTGATGCGACGCAATCCACAGGAAAAACGGCTGCTTCCCATCCCGTCGCACAAACCCGTCCATCTTCTCCAATTGCCCCGGCCGAGGCTCCTCCCCATCCACCACTTCAAACGGGAACGACTCATCCGGTCCGAAGTGCTTTTTTCCCACACGCCCCACCCGATACCCAAGCTCCCGGAAATACACCGGCAGCCCTTTCACACCGTCATACACCCGGCTGTGATTCGGATACGCCCCGTTCCGCACCGGAAACATTCCCGTCAACAATTGTTGCCGCAGCGGCGCGCACATCGCCGTCGCCGTGAACATCGCATCGAAACAAATCCCTTGCTTGGCCAGCGCCGCCAGGTGAGGAGTCTTAACCTGCTTGCCCCCGTACGGCTCCATATCCCGAAACGACAAATCGTCCGCCAGAAACATCACCACGTTCGGCCGCGGCGCCTGCAACGCCCCAACCGCCGGCACAACCGGCAGGAACAGCAAATCACGGCGTCTCATAATCCTCACTTCGACGGAGTCTTCGACGCCGGCGCCTTGCGCACTTCCTCGAAATACGACTGCACAAATTGCTGATACGCCGCCGGCACTTCATCGCGGCTGATCTCCCCACCCGCCTCGCCGTGCGTCGCGTTCTTCTGCGTGTACTGCGTCTTCAACTGCTGCCGCCCGCTGCTCACCTCCACCATGATCTCCCCGGTCATGTTCTGCGCCCGCTTGCCCAGCAATTCGCTGATCTTCCCCATCGCCGCCGCCTGCTCAGCCTGCTTGATGTCTTTTTCCCCATCCTGCTTGCCGGCCCCGCTCTTGCCTTCCTGCGCCATCTGCTTCTCCCCGCCCGCATCCGACATCTTGCCCTGCGCATTCATGCTCTTGGCCGCCCCTTCGCCTTCCTGCTCCCCCGCCTCATCGCTCTTCGATTGCCCGTCGCCCTTCTTGCCCGGCGACGGCGATCCCTTCTGTCCCGCCTTCTGCTGCGCCGATGCCGATTGTGCCGCGCCCTGATCCGATGCGCTCGATTTCTTCGATTCCTCCCCCGACTTCGGATTCATCTTCATCCGCGACATCAGGTTCGCCATCGCATCTTTCATCTTTTCCATCAGCGACGAATTGTCCGCATTCTGCTGCGCCGAATTTGGATTCTTCGTCTGCCCCGGCGATTTCGCATTCTGTGGGCCCTTCGCATTCGATCCGCTCTCCTGCTGCGCCCGGTCGTCGCCCGCCTTGTCCCCTTCGCCTTTCTCGCCTGCTTCGCCGCCTTCCTCGCCGCCTTTCTCCGACGCCTTGCCGTCCTTCGTCATCGGCGCTTGCACACCATCCGTTTCATCCGTCTCCACCGTCTCGCCCTGAATCTGAATCTCCTCCGGCTTCATCTTCTCCGCCGCATCCGATTGTTCCGTGCCGTCGCTGGGAATCGCCTCCCCTTCGAAATCCTTCGATTTCTGCTTCGGATACGCCTTCGCCTTCGCCACCACCTCCGGTGTCGACGACAAAGTATCGAACGGAATCCGGAACAGCGGTTGCTCCAGATCCAGCGACCCGCGGAACCCGTAACGCACCGCCAGCAAGGTCCCCGATACCACCAGCAGTGCCAGGCACGCATACGCCTGCCGCGGTACAAACAGCGGAGCCGCCACCACCGGATCCGCCGTCAGCGCCATCGATTCCGCCACCTTCCGCTGCGCCGCAATCAGATCCTTCGATGCCGGTGTCTCCTGTTCATCGAAATAAACCGCCGTCGAAATCGTATCCCGCAGCCCTAACCGTTTATCCACCCGCTGCGCCACCTCGTACGCCGACGGTACCCGCCCGCGCACGCGATACAGCCCCACCGCGAATGTCACCACCAGCAGCAGCAACGGCCAATACCAATCGAGCACCTGCGTGCCCGCCAGCAAAAGCAGAATTACCCCCGCAAGTGCCAGTGCAAGCGCAAAGCTCCCTTGCTCCAGCATCAATTGCATGAGGGCACGGCGGCGAACCGCCTGAATAATGCGGCCGAGTGTAGATTCGTTGCTCACGGTGGCTTTCACCCTCAGCGTAGCATGTACCACCACCCTCCCCAACCGTCACGCCGCCGCGTCCCACTCCCGCTTCCATTCCACCCGCCGGTGTTCCCGATACGCCATGTTGCACACATGGCACGCCATCGCCGAATAATGCCCCGCCACCTCGTCGCATGCCGCTTTCCGCCGCGTTCGCACACAATCCAGCCAGTTCGCCACGTGCAACTCCCCCGACGGCCCGCTGGTCATCTCTTCCTTCCCCCGCGCCTCCGCCGGATAGAACCGGTACCCGTAGCGAAAGATGTTCAACCGCCCGCCCGTGCCCATGAACACGATATCCGCGTTCTCCCGCGGAATCATGTCCGTCACATTCGCCTCAAACGTCACAAACAGCTTCCCCGGATACTCCAGCACCGCATTAATATTGTCCGCCGTGTCCCGATCCTCCTCCGCCAGCCAAATCCGCCCAATACAATCCGCCGCCTGCGGCTTCCCCACACCGCAATACCAATGCACCACGTCCATCATGTGCACAAACAGTCCGCC
>CALFYN010000102.1 GCA_937952345.1 uncultured Acidobacteriota bacterium | reverse complement strand
AACGGCCGGCGTGCGGACGGCATTCTTCACGGCGCGGTCCAACAAGTTCAACGGCTTGGCATTGGTGAATTCCAATGTGGGTATTTTGACCCTCGCGCCGGGGAGTGAGCGGATCGTCATGAGCGTCTATTTCAACCCCAACCCGGATCGGGATTTTTCGCGGCCCGAAACCTTTTCCGACGGGCAACTGGTGGGCGTGTACCCGGTGAGCGCGGGCAGCACCACGTTGGTGGAAGGCGCAAACTCGACGTTTGTGTATTCCGCGCAATTGGAATCCAGTTCGTCGTTCACGTTCCGCGGGCGAGCCTATGATGGCCGGAATCTGCTGCCCGCGTTCAGCGTGTTCCTGAATGGCTCCGCTTCGTTCATTCCGGCGCTGCAGGGTGGGTCGGGGTTTGTCATTCCCATGGCGGGAGTGATGATTGCTGCCAATCGCAACGGCAGCGTGGCGCCTTATTGAGGGTGGTTGCGGTGCCGTAGGGCTTCCGAACCGCCGGCACGCATCCCTATTTCTTCAGACCCGGCATCCAATCCAACATCACCGTCAGAGGCGCGTTGGCACGATTCGGCGGCATCAGATTCAAGGCAATCCGTTGTCCGTCCGGGCTCAAAGCGAAGTAATTGCTTCCCGACCGCCCCACCATCGAAATCTCGAACAGCCGCGCCGGAGTGTCGAACTCCAGACCCTCGCCCTTCTTGCGCACCGCCACCGAGTAGAAGACGGCTTGGCCCACGCCATCGACAAACACAAGTTCTTTCCCGTCGCCCCGCCAGCGCGCCAAGCGTCCCCCGTTGCGGGAGACCTGCCATTTCCCGCCACCCGGCGGGAAGCTTTGCACATAAACTTCCCGGCGCCCGGTCTCGTCCGAAACGTATGCCAACCAGTGCCCGTCCGGGGAGAACTGCGGCCAGCCATAGATGGAACTGCCCGTAATCAGATCCTCGGCCTTTCCAGGCTTGTTCACATCCAACAGACCGATGGAACGCCCATCCCGCCCCCGGTTCTCGAACGCCACGTACCGCCCATTCGGCGATACCCCGATATGGTGGCCGCTGGTCTCCAGCAGCAATTTCGGTTTGCCGGTGCCATCCGCCTGCGTGATCCAAATACCCTGCTGGCCGCCCCCCATGCTCATGTAGAAGACGCGGCGCCCATCGGGCGCCCAGCCTTGCGCCTTGTCGTATTCCGCAGTAAACGTGATGCGCGAAATGGCCTCCCGCGCAAGGTCCACGGCCCACAAATCCCGTGTTCCATCCTGGCTCAATCGACTCACCATGAGCGTCTTTCCGTCCGGGGAGAATTCCAAATGCCCGAATACTCCTCCACCTGGCGGAGCAAGCGTCGACACCTTCTTTCCCTGCCGGTCTACCAGGCTCAGTTCCGCCGTGTCCGCCTCATCGCTCTCCAATGCCACCATCACTCGGGCGGGCCGCGACACGCCAACCGCCAGGCCTAGATTCGGCCCAACGGGACTGCCATTCAGAACCGGAACCGCATCCCCGGTGATCACACGCCGCCGGGCGTCAAACGGCGCACCCATCATCCCATTGCCGCGGCGAAACAGCAAAAGCCCCGTCTCCAACCCGGCATGGGCCGCAAACGTCACCTCAGCGGAATCACCCACCAGCAATCGATTTGGCGCTTCCTTGCCCTCCAGATCTCCAATCCATGCTGTTCCCTTGCCGCCGGAATAAGCCGTGTAGAGAAAGAACCTCCCTCCGGGAAGAAAGTGCGGAAACGCATGGTACTGTTTGGGATCCAGCGTGGTTACGGGTGTGGGTGTCCCCCCCGACGCCGGGATGCGCTGAATCACATTGCCGAGTTGGATGAGGATCGTTCCCTGCTCATTCCATGCCGCGCCCCGCACGCTTACCGATGCGTCGCACAACACCAGCGGAGCTCCGCCCGCGATCTCCATCCGCCGCCACTTTCCCTGCTGCGCGAATACGATCGACTTGCCGTCGGGGGACCACGCCACACCCTGGGCTCCTGACGTGCCAGGCAGTTCCTGATACGCCGTTTCTCCCAGTTCGCGCAGATAGAGCGATCCCTGTGCGTCGCCGGATGTCCGCAGCAGCAGATGCCGCCCGTCGGGCGATACGCTGTGGCCGGACAAGCTGAACGCCTTTCCCTCTGGCGGCAGCAACAGGAACTTTCCTGGCAGCACCGGTGCTTGTGGATTGCGCCGCAGCATCCATCCTGCCCCTACCGATACCGGAACCAGCAGCCCCGCCAGCACCCATGGCAATACGGATCGCCGCGCCGGCCTCGCTCCAACCTCCACCACGGGATTCGGATTTGCCAGGTATTGCTGGATGGCAATCCGCGCTTCCCCAATGTCTCGCATCCGCGCCTTTACGTCGCGCTCCAAACACCGCCGCAGCAGGTTCTTGATTGGCCCCGGCGCACTTACCTTCTCGCAATCAATCGGCGCCCGCAGCACATCCGCCAGCGTATGCGAAACGGTCTCACCAGCGAACATCCGCTCCCCGCTCAGCATCTCCCACAGCACCACTCCGAAAGCCCAAATATCCGTCCGCTTGTCCACAGGCTTCCCCGCCGCCTGCTCCGGACTCATGTACTCCGCCGTCCCCATGATCAGCCCCGCCATGGTCGGCGAATGCCCCCGCACCACCGTCGGCGCCGAGTGTGCCGGCTCCGATGCCTCCCGAGGATCGGTCAGCTTGGCCAGCCCAAAGTCCAGCACCTTGACCACGCCCTCCGGCGTCACCTTCACATTCGCCGGCTTCAGATCCCGATGAATCACATTCCGCTCATGCGCCGTTTCCAGCGCTTCCGCGATCTGCCTTGCGATCCCCAGCGCCTCTTCCAGCGGGATCGCACCCTGCGCAATCCGATCCGCCAGTGTCGGCCCTTCCACCAACTCCATCACAATCGCCCGCTCCTCGATCCCAAAGATCGCCGCGATATTCGGATGGTTCAACGAAGCCAGTACCTGCGCTTCCCGCGTAAACCGCGACAACCGGTCCCCATCCTGCGCATACGCATCCGGCAGCACCTTGATGGCGACGTCACGGTTGAGCTTGGTATCGTTAGCACGATACACAGCCCCCATGCCACCCTCACCGAGTTTCGAGGTGATGCGGTAATGAGCGATTTGTGTTGGTTCCAGAGTAGGCGTAGTATATCGCAACGCTCAGCCGTGAATCGGTTCTCATGGCCGGCCGGTAGGACGATGGCGAGTCATTTCTTCAACGACGCCGTCCAATTGGAAATTAACGTTAGCGGGCGTGAGAGAGCAGCCTCGCTGTCCGCCACCACCAGGAACTTCTGTCCGTCGGCGGTGACGTCGTATATCATGCCGCCGTACACCGGGATGCCGTCAAACAGTTTCTGCACGCGGCCGACCTCCAGCGTTCCATTGCGGGCGGTGACTTCGGCAGCCATGAGTTGCCCGTCTCTTGTGACGTAGAATACCTCCTTGCCGTCCCGTCTCCATCGAGGCTTGGTGCCTCCGCCAGAGGAGATCTGGCGCTTCCCGCCCGGCCCGGGGAACGGAGCGGCATACACCTGGTCTTCCCCTGACTCGTTGGATGCATACGCCACCCACTTTCCATCCGGGGAGAATCTGGGGAAGGATTCGGCAAACGGGGTTTGGAGAAAGGCACGCGCTTCGGACTTTTTCGAGCCCTCCGATTGCAAAGGCAAAACCCAATTCCTCCTCTGTCCCATATAGAGCAGCCACCGGCCGTCGGGCGACACGCTCCGCATCTGACCTCCCTCCTGAATCATCTCCTCCGTTCCGGCACCGTTGGATGCTTTTCGATACACATCGAGGTCGCCTTTGCGACTGGAACTGAAATACAGGGTATTGCCGTCCGGCGACCACACAGGGCTTCGGTCATACGAAGAATCGAAGGTGAATCGCGTCGGGATGCCGCGCACAACGTCGTAAATCCAGAGATCTTCATTACCGGAGTTGTCATAAATCGACGCCGCCAGTTGTTTCCCGTCGGGCGACAACTCCATGCTGCCGATCCCGCCCGTGGGTTCTCCGAGAGTGCCGATCTCCTTGCCCTGGCGGTCTTTCCACACCAGCAGAGATCGCGACCCGGAGGCTCCGGTCTGACACACCAGCAACCCGGCGGGAGAAACGGAAAACCCCGGGACACGCCGGGTATTGCCATAGGTGCGAACCCCTTCCACCAGAGGGATCGGCTCGCCACGAGTTTCCAGCCGGTCCGGATCGAACGGTTGCGCCATCAAGTTGTCCCCCCTCAGGTACAGCAAATGTCCCTGAGCGAAGACAGCGGGGGAATCGGCCTCTACCACTACTTTCCCCGGATTCTTGGGTTCATCGATGGAGCCGGCCACGATCTTCAAACTCTGCCAAGATAGAAAGTGACGTCCATCGGGCAGAAACCAAGGGTGCCAAGGGTGGGATAGTGCGCCCTCAGCAACTCGCGCCGGCTTCCCCCCCGCTGCCGCCACGCGAAGAAGCCCTCCGCCAGTGACGTTGAAGAGAATCGTTCCTTCCTCGTTCCAACTGCCCCCAACCAAAGAGGTTTCCAGTTCGGCAATGGTCACCGATGGCCCCCCCTGTGTGTCGATCTTTCTCAACTTTCCATCCTGGCCGAAACCCACCCAGCGGCTATCGGGCGACCAGAACGGTCTCTCCGCGTTTTCGGTGCCCGCCAGAAGCTGTGCGGTGGTGGAATCCAGCCGGCGTAGCCAGAGATTCGGCTTGCCGTCCTTGCTCCTGGCGCCGAAGACGATCCGGGTTCCGTCGGGAGAGATGGCAGGCACGGCATAACCTATGGTGAACTCGAATTCGGTGTTTTCCGGAGGGAGCAGACTGGCTTTGAGGACTCCTGCTTCCGGCAGGGTCTCGCGAAAGTGCACAAGGCCCAGACCCGCCGCCGCGAGTGTCATCACTGCGAGCGCAGCCGCCAGAGGCCATACCAGCCGAGAGTGATGCCGCGTTGCCTGTGGCGCTTCCACCTCCCCGCCCGGATCCGCCAGGTACTTCGTGATCGCCAGCCGCGCCTCGCCGATGTCCCGCAGCCGCGACTTCGCGTCCCGGTCCAGACACCGCCGCAGCAGGTTCTTGATCGGCCCCGGCGCACTCACCT
>CALFYN010000101.1 GCA_937952345.1 uncultured Acidobacteriota bacterium | reverse complement strand
AATTGCATGAGGCGTTCGTCTCGAGCGCGGGCGAAGGGGTTTGAGGGCGGGATCTTGTATGGGATGGCATCGTTGTCCTGCGTGTTGACATCGATGCGGAGGATCTTGCCGAGCAGGCTGCTGAGATCCTGGCCGGCATCGAGCGGGTCGCCCTCCCAGCCACCATCGCCGCTGCCGATGTAGAGGAAGCCATCGGGTCCGAATTCGATCTGGCCGCCGTTGTGGTTGTAGTAAGGCTGCTCAATGCGCATGAGCACTTTGGCGGTCTGATTGGTGCGCTCCGGCGTCATGACGTTGGGGCTTTTCGGATCGACCTGGAATCGGACGATGACTCCGTCGCCGTTGAAGGGGAGGGAGGCGTAGTGGACGTAGAAATAGCCGTTCTGTTTGAAGTTGGGGTGGAAGGCCATGGAGTAGAGGCCTTGCTCGACGAAGCCGGTTTGCACGTCGCTGCCGAGGGGATTGATTTTGGTGAGATCGAGGAAGGGTTCTTTCTGGACGCTGCCGTCTTTGTTGACGATCTTGACGCGGCCTACGCGTTCGGTGACGAAGAGGCGGCCGGTACCGTCCTTGGCGGAGGCGACGTTGGTGGGATCGTAGAAACCTTCGGCGATTTTGACGAGGGCGATCTTGGGATTGCCAGGGAGGCGGCCGCCGGGGCGCGCCACTTCTTCCTTGGTCTGCGGCGCGCGCGGCCGCGACGATTGCGCGGTGAGGAAAGCCGTGCCGGTGAGCAATAAGAGCAACGTGGTTCGTTTTGTGGAAAGCATGGTGCGCATAGGCGGAATTTACCTATCATACATGCCCGGATGAGTTATCGGTTTTGGAGGTGGGTTAGCGGAGTTGCCGTACGGGGACGTTGAAGGCGACGGTATTCACTTCGCCTTTGTTCTGGAATTGCACCCAGACGCGGTAGATGCCTTCGCGGGGAAAGATCATGTTGAATTGCACTTTGGGGCCGCCGTCGGCGATGAAGGGGTGGGTGTGGATGAGATCGATGAGATCGTTGCTGGCGGCGAGCATGTGTCCCCATGCGCCGAGGTATTGCTCGAGTTGGAGGCTGCCATCGCTCGGCTTGAGCGTGAAGAACATGAGTGTCTTGAATCCGGCGAGGGGTTGCGCGGGTTCGGTGACTAAGGAGGCTTCGAGGTTCGTTCCTTTTTGCGGGGCGAGATCGGGCGAGAGCGGGCGCGGCTTTTCCGCTTTTCCGGCGACATACATCGTGCTGGCGCTCATTTGGGGCGTGCCGCCGACGGGGAAGAAGTCGGTGACGACGCGATAGGGGCCAGGCTTGGGGAATGCGGTGCGGAAATGGAAGAGTCCGCCGGGGTGCAGTTCGGGATGTTCGTGCGCGAAGAAGGAGAGATCTTCGCTGACGAGGAAGAGATGGAAGAGCTTCTCGTGAACGATTTCGAACTTGTCGATTGTTTTTCCGTTGGCGGGATCTTCGATGCGGAACTGCATGTCGACGGGGACGCCGGGTTTGACAAGGCGTGGCGTGAGGCGCAGATCGACAGGGTATTCGACGGGATCGGAGATTTCGGGAATCAGCTTCATTCCGCATTTGGTGCACTTGCCGGGGCCCTTGGAGCGGATGTCTTTGTCCATGGGGCAGAAGAAGCCGAAGTCGGGGGCTTCCTTCTCCTTTTCCGGCGCGGGCTGCTGTGCGAGCAGCGCTAACGCCAGGAAGGTAGCGAGAAGGAAGCGCATGGCGGAAGCTATCCTTCGAAGGGCCAAACGGCCGTGGTGGTGTAGCCGCCATCGACGGCGATGACTTGTCCGGTGATGTAGTCGGAGGCGGGGCTGCTGAGGAAAACGGCGACATTGCCGATGTCTTCGGGTGTGCCCGTGCGCGGGTTCGCCTGGCAGCCTTTCAGCCAATTTTTCATGTGGTCGGCTTCCCACATTTTGCGATTGAGGTCGGTGATGATGAACCCGGGAGCAATGCAGTTGACCTGAATGTTGTGACGTCCCCATTCGGCGGCGAGGGTGCGGGTGAATCCGGCGAGAGCGCTCTTGGTGATGGCGTAGATGGTGAGATAAGGCAGGCCGAGCACGGACATAAGACTGCCAATGTGAACGATCTTGCCGCCTTTGCCCCGCTCCACCATCTTGCCGCCGACCAACTGAGTCAGGCGGACGATGCCATGGAGGTTGGTTTGCAGCAAGTGCTCATATTCCTGCTGCGTGTATTCCGTGAAGCGCTTGCGGATGTTGGTGCCGGCTACGTTGACGAGGATGTCCACTTCCGGTAATGCGGTGGCCGCGGCTTCGATGCTTGCGGTGTCGGCCATGTCGAGTCGCATGGCTTCGGCTTGATGGCCCTGGTCGCGGAGTTCCTTGGCGTTGGCTTCGAGTTGGGAGAGGCTGCGCGAGGCGAGGATCGTCTTTGCGCCGGCGGCGGCCATGCCTCGTGCAATGGCAAGTCCGATGCCGCGGCTGGCTCCGTTGATGAGGGCAGTCTTGCCGTGAAGCGAGAATGGGGATGTGCTCATGTGCGAAGTTTCATCTTAACGTATGAACAGGAGGCCGTCTTCCATGTTGATTGTGGTGTTTCTACTCGTCCTATTTCCTTTGGCAGCAGAGCGCAAAGCGGATAGTCCCTTGCGGCACTTGCCCGGCCGGATGCAGGTGCTGACGCATTTCGGCGAGCGAGCCGATTTTTCCCCTGACAATCAGCGGGTTGCCTTCATGGCAAAAAGCTTCGGGGATGCGTTTGTGATGGATTTGAAGACGAAGGTGATCCGCTGCCTGACATGCAGTATTCCAGGCGCGGCGTTTCTACGGGTGATGCATCTTTCCGACGGGAACTACATTCTGATAGGGCCGGAGAGATTCAGCGATATTCGGACCGGGCGGCGGCAAGATAACCAGTTGTGGTTTCTGCGCAAGGAACCGGGCTCGCTGCCCGTGAAGCTGAATCAGAAGATGAGTGAAGGTGCGGCGATCTCGAAATCGAGCATGAAGATGGCGTGGTCAGAGACTTCGGCGCAGTTTCCGGAGTTACCTGCTTCGTACTCGCGATTGGTGGTGGCGGAGATCGGGTATCTGGGCGGCAAGCCGGAACTGCGCAACAAGACGACGGTGTATGAGAGCAAGACGGCAGCGTGCCGGCTGGAAGCGCAGGATTTCTTCGATCACGATTCGAAGATGACCTTCACCTGTTACAGGCCGAAGGGGTTGGCCGGCGTGATGACGATCGACCTGGCGAGCGGCAGGGTCACGGATCATTCGCAGGCCGATGGGATCTACAACGAAGTGGAAGGTGTCTTTCCTGAAGGGAAATACACATTGGTGGAATCTTCCAAGCAAGTGGAGATGCTCGGAGGAGAGCATGGATCTCGGCAGATTGACATCTGGAAGCTGAAGCTGGATGGGACGGGGAAGGACTTCGTGCGGGTGACGCATTTCAATGATTACGAAGGGTGGAAGGCGTCAAATCCCGTGGTTTCGACGGATGGGAAGCTGATGGCATTCCAGGTGGCTCGCGCCGCGGATGAAGCGGGCGTTGGGTACGGGATCATCCTGCTGCACCTGGAGTGAATCCTCGTCACCAAATTTGCTGAAGAACGCGGAGGAAATTTTCGCCGAGGATGCCGCGTACCTCCGGGGCGGTGTAGCCGCGACGAAGGAGGGCATCGGTGAGATCGAACACGCGTTTGGGGTGATTGAGGCCTTCAATGTCGTCTTTGTCGCGGAAGCCGTAGGTGTCTGCTCCGGCCCGGTTTCGATAGAAGGCGCGGAGACGGGCGCGCTGGTCGGCTGGCATGGCGTCGTAGCCATCGAGGTCGATGTCGCTGCCGATGCCGAGGTGTTGCGGTCCGGCGAGTTTCTTCACGTGATCGAAGTGATCGATGACGTGTTCGATGGTGGTGGGCTCTGTACCTCGAACGAACATGCGCACGCCGGTGATGCCCATGACACCGCCGGATTTGGCCATGCGGCGGATGGCTTCGTCGGACTTGCAGCGCGGATGGCCGGAGATGGCGCGGCAGTTGGAGTGGGTGATGAGCACGGGCTTGCGGGAGGATTCGAAGGCGTCGAGGGTTGTGCGGTCGCCGCAATGGGAGACATCGACAGCCATGCCGGTTTCGTTCATGCGTTCGACGATTTCGACGCCGAAATTGCTGAGACCTTCGTCCCGGCGCTCGGTGGATCCGTTGCCGATGCGATTGCGGGAGTTGTAGGTGAGTTGGGAGATGCGCTGGCCGAGGTTATAGAACGTCTGTACATCGCTGGCGGTGCGGAAATGATCCGAGTTCTGAATGCCGAGCAGGATGCCGATGCGGCCGGACTGCTTGGCTTCGCGGATGGCGGCGGTGGAGTCAATGCGTTGGAAATCGCGGCCGTGGTGGGCGATGAAGCCGTTGTAGAAAGCGAGCCATTGCAGCACCTGATGATAGGCGTCGGCTTGATCGGTTCCGACTCCCGTGGCGATGTGGAGCACCGTGATTCCGGACGATCGGTAGCGTTCGAGATCGGCGGCGGTGAAGCTGGCGGGGTTGTACATCCATTGGTAGAAGCGGGATGTGTTGAGCTGAAATGGCGCGAGCATGTCGAGTACCGTTGACTCGCGCACCAGATCGATGGCTTGGGTGGAGTACTCCCGCGTAGATTGGGCGCTGAGGCGATGACGCCGGAGCAGGATAGCGGGAGCGGCCAGCAGTAGCCGCCGGGAGAGGACGGACATGGGAGGAGTATACCTCCGCTGTTATCCTGGAGGCATATCGATGAAGCTGGGGATTGATTTCGGAACAACTCGGATTGTCGTGGCGGCGGTGGACCGGGGCAACTATCCTGTGGTGTCGTTCGATACTCCGGATGGGGGTTCGGCGGAGTGGTATCCGCCGCTGGTGGCTCTGTGTGGGGAGCAGTGTGTGTTCGGATGGGAAGCGTACGCACGCGGTGGCGATGCCGCGTGGACGGTGGTGCGTTCCCTGAAGCGCATTTTGGAAGATGCCGGGCCGAACACGCAGTTGGAAGTGGGTGGACGGCGCTACGGCTTGTTGGATCTGGTGACGCAACTGGCGGTGGCCTTGGGAGACGCGTTGCGTCAGGCATCGAGTGCGCATCCGAAGAAAGACGAGGCGCTGGAGATCATGCTGGGTGTGCCGGCGAATGCCAATAGCAACCAGCGGTTTCTCACCGTGGAGGCGTTCCGGCGGGCGGGGTTTTCGATTCTCGGGATTGCGAATGAGCCGTCGGCGGCGAGCGTGGAATTTGCACATCGGAACAAAGCAGACCTGGAGGATCAGGAACTGCTGCTGGTGTACGATTTGGGCGGAGGCACGTTCGATGCATCGCTGGTGCGCTACGACGATCGATCGCACCAGGTGATGGCGAGTGAGGGGATTTCCACGCTGGGCGGCGACGATTTCGACCATGTGCTGGCGGAACTGGCGCTGGATGCGGCGGGGTTTTCGTTTGACATGCTCAATGCATCGGAGGCTTTCCGGCTGCTGGAAGAGTGCAGGGTGAAGAAGGAAGCGCTGCATCCGAATACGCGAAAGATTGTTGTGGATTTGGAAGCGGTTCGCGAAGGATTGCAAGCGGTGACGATACAGGCGGCGGACTTCTACGAACATGCGCGGGGATATGTAGAGGAAACGCGGCGGGCAGTGCACGATCTGCTGGACCGGTACGGCAATCCGGAAGTGGAGTGGCTGTACGTTACGGGAGGCGGAAGCGAATTGCCGCTGGTGTCTCGGTTGTTGAAGGAAGACTTTGGGCGGCGGGTGAAGCGGTCAGCGTATACGCGGTCGGCGACGGCGATCGGGCTGGCGATTCAAGCGGACGCAACATCGGGATATCAACTGCAGGAGCGATTCACACGGTATTTCGGCGTGTGGCGGGAGGCCGATGCCGGACAGCGCATCATCTTCGATCCGCTGTTTCCGAAAGGGACGCCGTTGCCGGGCGCGGGCGAGGATCCGCTGTGCATGAGGCGGAGTTATACGCCGGTGCACAACGTCGGGCATTTTCGCTATTTGGAATGTAGTCACCTGGCCGAGGATGGACAACCGGCGGGGGACATCACGCTGTGGGACGAGATTTTATTCCCCTTCGATCCGGCGTTGGCGGGGATGGCGGATCTGACGGGGCATGCCGTGCGGGTAAGCCCCGGGGCGGCCACGCAGGAGATTGAAGAGGAGTACCGTTGCGACGGCAGCGGCGCCGTTACGGTGATCATCCGCAACCGCACTTCCGGGTACGAACGCACCTATCCTTTGGGCCGCTGGGCCGTGGCCACAAAGCCGGTCCGCGCCACACGAAAGCCGAGAAAAAGAACCACATGAAGGAACTGCTGAAGCCATCGCTCAACTGGCTGTTGATTTTCGTGCCGGTGAGCGCTTACCTGCACTATGCGCGGGAGGACGCCCACACCATGGTGTTTGTCAGCGCGTGCCTGGCGATTGTGCCGCTGGCGGGGTGGTTGGGGCACGCCACGGAGCATTTGGCGGCACGCACGAGCGAGGCGGTGGGTGGCTTGTTGAACGCGACCTTCGGCAATGCGGCGGAGTTGATCATTGCTTTGATCGCCTTGCAGAAGGGCTTGTATGAGGTAGTGAAGGCGTCGCTGACGGGGTCGATCATCGGCAATGTGCTGCTGGTGCTGGGGGCGGCGTGTTTTGCGGGCGGATTGAAGCACAAGATCCTGCGGTTCAACGCATCCGGCGCGCGCACGCAGGCGAGCATGATGACGCTGGCGGCGATCGCGATGATCATGCCGGCGGCGTTTCATTACCTGGGTGGGGCGATGGAGAAGGAAGATGACCTGAGCCTGGAGATCGCTATTGTGCTAATGCTGACGTACGCGGCGAGCCTGCTGTTTTCGCTGCGGACACATAAGCACCTGTTCCAAAGCTCGGCGGAGGTAGAGGAGGCGGAATCGGCGGAGCATTGGAGCACGGGGAAGGCGCTCAGCATTCTGCTGCTTTCGACGGCGTTTGTGGCCTGGATGAGCGAGTTGCTGGTGGGCTCAGTGGAGCATGCCGCGCATGAGTTCGGAATGACGAGCATCTTTGTAGGCGTGATTGTGGTGGCGATTGTCGGCAACGCGGCGGAGCATTCGACGGCGATTCTGATGGCGATGAAGAACCGCATGGACCTGAGTTTGGGGATCGCGATGGGGAGCAGCCTGCAGATCGCGCTATTCGTTGCGCCGCTGCTGGTGCTGGTGAGCTATTGGATCGGGCCGCGGCCTATGGATCTGCTATTCACGCCGGCGGAGATCGTGGCGGTGGTGCTGGCGGTGGCGATCACGGCGCAGATCAGCGGGGATGGAGAATCGCACTGGCTGGAAGGGATACAATTGCTGGCGGTATATGTGATTTTGGGAATCGTGTTCTACTTCCTGCCGGAGGCAGCGGCGGCGAAGCATTGACGCGAGTTGCGATCGGAAGAAAGAGGTTCTCATGTTAGCTGAACTATCCGGAAAAACAGCGCTGGTAACGGGCGCATCGCGAGGCATTGGAGCGGCGACGGCGGTAACGCTGGCGAAGAACGGGTGCGCGAAGGTGGTGGTGCATTACCACTCCTACGCCGAGGGCGCCCAGGCGACGATGGATGCCATCCGGGCTGCTGGGGTGGAGGCGACATCGATTCAGGCGAATCTGGGGACTCGCGATGGAATTCAATTGTTCCGGGAGCATATGAACGACGTCGCGCCGGAGGTGGATATCCTCATTAACAACGCGGGTTCGCTGGTGAAGCGCGCCAGCTTGACGGAATTCAGCGAAGAATTGTTCGATGAAGTGATGGATCTGAATTTCCGGTCGGCTTGGTTTATTTCGCAGGATGCCGCACCTTCGATGATCCGCAAGGGATGGGGCGTGATTGTGAACCTGAGTTCGATTGCGGCGCGGAACGGTGGCGGGCCGGGCGCCACAATCTACGCGGCGTCAAAGGCGGCAGTGGCATGCGTCACGAAGGGCATGGCAAAGGAACTGGCGCCGAAGGGAATTCGTGTGAACGCTGTGAGTCCGGGGACGGTGGATAATCACTTCCACGAGGTATTCAGCACGGAGCAAATGCTGGAGGCGGTGGTGAAGCAGACCCCGGCGGGAAAGTTGGGAGACGATCAGGAAGTGGCGGACGTGATTCTCTTCCTGTGTTCCGACGCGTCGCGGTA
>CALFYN010000100.1 GCA_937952345.1 uncultured Acidobacteriota bacterium | reverse complement strand
CACCCCCTCCGGCGAATTCATCTCCTGGCGCGAACACCGCATCGACGACCAGGCCCTCGGCGGAGTCCCCATCCGCGGTGCAGACGGCCTCCAACTCGCCGACTTCGATCGCGACGGCCACCTCGACATCGTCTCCGTCCACGAAGACAGCAATCACATCCGCCTCGCTTTCGGCTCCCCCAATCCCGACAAGTGGCAACTCACTACGCTCGCCGATGGCGACGAAGCCGCTGCCGCCGAAGATGCCGCCGTCGGCGACCTCAACGGCGATGGCTATCCCGATATCATCGTCGCCTGCGAGCTCGCCCACCTCATCTATTTCCAAAACCCCGGCAAATCCGCACGCACCGCCAAATGGCCCCGCCGCATCGTCCCCAACACCGCCAACCGCGGCTCCTGGATCCGCGTCTTCCTCGCCGACCTCGACTCCGACGGCCGCCTCGAAGCCATCGCCCCCAACAAAGGCGAGCAACTCCCCACCAACGTCCCCGGCGAGCCCATCCCCGAAGAAAAACGCAAACTCCTCCCCGTCTCCCTCTTCACCATCCCCGCCGACCCGCTCCGTCAACCCTGGCCCGAACGCGATCTCATCCGCTTCCTCATCCCCATCAACTCCACGCCCTTCGACATCGACAACGACGGTGACATCGACGTCCTCGCCACCAATCGCGGTGAGTACCGCATGTACTGGCTCGAAAACATCCGCAAAAAGCCGCTCGAATTCCGCAAGCACCTCGTCCGCATCGAAGGCCTCGCCGATACCGCCGCCGGCCCCTGGGCCTTCATGGTCGATTTCGCCGACCTCAACGGTGACGGCCGTAAAGACATGGTCATGGGCGGCGGCAAAAGCACCATCATCTGGCTCGAACAACCCACAACCCTCGATGGCGTCTGGAAACGCCACACCATCGGCCATACCTTCCCCGATAATCCCACCGCCATGACGCTCACCGATCTCAACGGCGATGGCCGCCTCGATCTCGTCACCGGCGGTTACAGCCAGAACCCCCGCGACCACGACGGCGAAAAAATCACCGCCGAGAGCATCGTCGGCCGCATCGTCTGGTTCGAAAACCGCGGCGCAACCTGGATCCGCCACGATATCTCCCGCACCAAACGCGGCATGTACGACGCCTTCATCCCCCGCGACATGGATGGCGACGGCGACCTCGACCTCATCGGCACTCGCGGCAACAGCGGCGAATTCGACGGCGTCTTCTGGCTCGAACAACTCCGCACCAAACAAACCCGCAAAGCCTACCAGCCCGCCCGCGCCCGCGAGAGCATGCACCTTCCTCTCCCCGCCGCGGACCGCTGATTCCCCGTGACAGCTTTTCCTCCGCCAATCCGTTGGTAGAGGTATGACGAAGGAAGAAGCAAACAAAATTGCCATCGAAGAGGGTTGGTTCAACAGCCTTGACACCATCAACAGGAAAGTAGAAATTTCCAACCAGCAGTCGGCCGCTATCAAGGCAGCGTTCTTCAAACTCATGCTCGTGAAAATCGAGGAAGCCAAACGCGAAGTCGCCAAACTAGAAGCCGCCGTCAACCGCTTGGAAGCAGCCGCCCGCGCCGGAGCCATCCCTAAACCCGCCGAAGGCAAAAACTCCAAGTCTTCCGACATCCTGCGCCTGCGCAATGAACTGAGAGCCGTCCACGGCTGGACCATCAGCCTCCTCGAATCCGACATCTCCATCCTCGCCGCCGCCGAAACCCCTGAGGCCGCGGGCCAGGCCGTGCGCGGCATCCAGAAGTCCTTCGCCGAACTGTGGGGCCGCCGCGTCGAGGAAGGCTTCAAGATGATGCGCAGCTTCCCGGACAGCTTCGAACGCGTCATCCGCTACTGACGCCGCCCCCTCGGTCGTATACTGGAAGCGCCGTGAGACCTCTCCTTTTATTGGCTCTTTCCACGTCCCTCGCTCATGCCGTTCCGCTGGTGAAAAACGGAATATCCGATTACAGCATCCTCATCTCCGCCACAGCCATCCCCTCCGAACAGCGCGCCGCCCGGGAATTGCAGCGCTTCCTCGAAGAAATGTCCGGCGCCCGCCTACCAATCCTCCGCGATGACGCACCCCCTTCCGCCAACCTCATCTTCCTCGGCGACAGCGCCCCCCTCCGCCGCCTCGCCCCCAACATCCCCTACCAATCCCTCGGCACCGAAGGCTTCGTCCTCCAAACTCACGGCAAACACCTCGTCATCGCCGGAGCCAGACCCCGAGGCGCCATGTACGGCGTCTACACCTTCCTCGACAAGCTCGGCTGCCGCTGGTTCACCCGCGAAGTCAGCCGCATCCCCAAACGCCACACCATCGAAACCGGACCCCTCAACGAAACCCACCACCCAGCCTTCGAAAATCGCGAGCCCTTCTTCACCGAAGCCTGGGACAAAGACTGGGCCGCCCGCAATCGCACCAACGGCGATCACACCCAACTCGACGAATCCACCGGCGGCAAGCTCAAATACTACCCCTTCGTTCATTCCTTCTACGAACTCCTCCCGCCCGAAAAGTACTTCGCGCAGCACCCGGAATACTACTCACTGATCGACGGCAAGCGCCGCCACGAGCGCGGCCAGCTCTGCCTCACCAACCCCGATGTCCTCCGCATCGCCACCGCGCAAGTCGAACAGTGGATCAAGGACCGCCCCGACACCACCATCTTCTCCGCCTCCCAAAACGATTGGGAAGGCTGGTGCGAATGCGACCGCTGCCGCCGCGTCGAAGAGGAAGAAGGTGGCGAACATTCCGGCCCTCTCCTCCGCTTCGTCAACGCCGTCGCTGAGGACATCGGCAAACGCCACCCCGGCAAATTGATCGAC
>CALFYN010000099.1 GCA_937952345.1 uncultured Acidobacteriota bacterium | reverse complement strand
ACCCTTCTTTCTGTACCTCGCCCACAGCATGCCGCATGTGCCGCTGCATCCTTCGAAGGAATTCGCCGGCCGCTCGCTGCGCGGCAAGTACGGCGATGTAATCGAGGAAATCGATGCGGGCGTGGGCCGCTTGCTCGATCATGTGAAGAGCCTCGGACTCGATCAGAACACGATGATCGTGTTCACTTCCGACAACGGCCCGTGGCTGCACTACGGCATTGACGCTGGTTCGGCGGGCCCGCTGCGCGATGGGAAGGGCACGTTGTGGGAAGGCGGCGTCCGTGTGCCCGCGGTGTTCCGCTGGCCGGGGCGCATTGCCGCCGGGCGCGTCACCAGCGAGATCGCGGCCAACATCGATATCTACGCCACCTTCGCCTCGCTGGCCGGCGCGGCGCTGCCCAAAGACCGCACGCTCGATTCGCTGAATCTGTGGCCGTTCCTGTCGGGGCAGGTTGCCAAATCGCCGCGCGAGGTTTTCTATTACTACTCGGGCGAGGTGTTCTACAAAGCGGAAGACGGGCGTCCGAAGCACTCTTCGAAATTGGAAGCCGTGCGCGAGAAGCGGTGGAAGCTGTGGCTGACGACTGGCGCGCTGTACGACCTGCAGGAAGACATCGGCGAAAAACGCGATGTGGCACGCTTCCATCCAGACGTCGCCGCGCGGCTGCGCAAGATGGCCGAAGCCTTTGATGCTTCCCTGCAAAAGAACGTGCGCCCGCTCGGGGAGTTGCCGCCGCAGTAGTTATTCCTCGTCCGGCCGGCGATGGCGCCCGGGAAGATCGGCCGGCGTATCATGCACACGCTCGCGGAAACCACCGCCCATGGCGCTGCCGAGCGACACGCTGGATGATCCGTACTTGCCGCGGATCTTATCCACGGCCCCCAGGGCGTTCTTCCACCGCTCGTGTTTCTCGCCCTCGAGCAGACTGATCTGCCCTTCTTCGTGCTGCAGGTTCGACGCATTCACTCCGAGCAACCGCACCGCCTTGCGCGTCCAATTGCCGTGAAACAGCCGCCGCGTTTGCTCCACCAGATCGATGTCCAACTGCGTGGCATGATCCAGCGTCACGGCCCGCGTGAACGTAGAGAAATCGGAATAGCGCAGCTTCAGTTGCACCGTGCGCGCATAGAGCTTGTGCTCGCGCAAACGGCTGCCCACCATTTCGCTCAGCTTGGCCAGCGTCGCCTCAATCAACGCTACATCGCGCGTGTCTTCATGGAAGGTGGTCTCATGGCTGATCGACTTGGGCTCCTCATGATCGCCGATGTCGCCGTCAAACCAACCACCGGCATCAAGGCCGCGCGACTTGCCCGCCAGCGCCAGTCCCCACTTTCCGAAACGATGCTCCAGGAAGGCTTCGTCCAGCTTCGCCAGATCGCCGATCTTGCGGATGCCGCAATCGTGCAGCGCCTTCTCCGTCACCTTGCCGACGCCGGGAATCTTGCGCACATCGAGCGGCGCCAGGAAGCGCGCCTCCTCGCCCGGCATGATGCAGAGCACGCCGTTCGGCTTCGCCAGATCGGAGCAGATCTTCGCCACCAGCCGGCTGGTGGCCACACCGATGGAGCAGTTCAGCCGCGTGTGCTCCCGGATCTTCTCATGCAGCTTGTGTGCGGCCATCAGGGGCGGGCCGTGCAAGCGTTCCGACCCGGTCAGATCGAGATAGGCTTCGTCGATGGATGCCATTTCCACCTGCGGCGAAAACGATCGCAGCACGCGGAACACCTGCTCGGAGCATTCCTTGTAGCGCTTGGGATGCCCTTCCACAAAGATGGCCTGCGGGCATAGCTTGTAGGCGGTGCGCAGGGGCATGGCGGAATGCACTCCGAACTTGCGCGCCGCGTAGGAGGCCGCCGAAACCACTCCCCGCTGATTCGGCTGTCCGCCGACGACCACGGGCTTTCCTTTCAGCTCGGGATTGTACAGCTCTTCCACCGACACGAAGAAGGCGTCCATGTCGAGGTGGAAGATGGTCTTCATAACCTGCGCCGAGCGGCCAGCACGCGAGGAATCCCCGCCAGATCGGCCACATCCTCCACATTATGCCAGCCCTCGCCGAACATCGCCTTCACCACGTCGAGCGATCGCCACCCCAGTTCCATGATCAGCCATCCGCCGGGACGCAGCACACGCGCTGCTTCCGGAATCAGCCGCTGGTAGATTTCGTTGCCCGTCGGTCCGCCATACAGCGCAACGGCCGGCTCATGTTCGCGGATCTCGCGCTGCAAGTTCGCTTCGTCGCCTTCGGGCACGTAGGGGGGATTCGACGCAACCAGATCCATGGAGCGCGATGCGAAAGCACTCAGCAGGTCGGAAGCCACGAACTGCACCTCGGCCCGATTGGCCAGCGCGTTGCGCCGCGCCACCTCCAGTGCATCGAAGGAAATATCGCACGCCGATACTTTGGCCGCCGGGATCTCCAGCGCCAGCGTCACAGCGATCGCGCCGGAACCAGTGCCGACATCGACAATCCGTTGTGCACCGCGCGCCAGCCGTAGCGCTGTTTCCACCACGTGTTCCGTTTCCGGCCTCGGGATCAGCACCGCCGGTGACACAGAGAACGGCCGCCCGTAGAATTCCTGCTGTTTCGTGATGTACTGCGTCGGCTTCCCGTTGACCCGCTCGTGCAGATAACGCCCGTAATGGATCCAGGCGAGCTCCGTCAATTCCTCTTCCGGATGCGCGTAGAAATACTCGCGGCGCACCTTCATGGCGTGCCCCAGCAGCACTTCCGCCGTCAACCTTGCCGCCGGCACACCCGCCTCCTCCAGGATCTTCGTTCCCTGGCGTAGCGCGGTGTGCAGCGTCATCTAATTGACGGTGTTGCTCTGCTGCTTCATCTTCTCCGCTTGATAGAAGGAGATGAGCGCGTCGGTGACAGGCTGCAGCCGTCCATCCATTACCAGATCGAGCTGATGCAACGTCAGCCCGATGCGATGATCGGTCATACGATTCTGCGGGAAGTTGTAGGTGCGGATCTTTTCACTGCGGTCGCCGCTGCCCACCATGGTCTTCCGCTCGGCTCCGATCTTTTCCTGCTGCTTCTCCAATTCCAATTCATACAGGCGGGACCGCAGCACGCGCTCCGCCTTGGCGCGGTTCTTGATCTGCGACTTCTCGTCCTGGCAGGAAACCACCAGCCCCGTGGGCAGGTGGGTGATGCGCACCGCGGAATACGTGGTATTCACGCTCTGCCCGCCGGGCCCCGACGAACAAAACGTGTCGATGCGGATATCCTTCGGGTCGATCTTGATTTCCACGTCGTCGGCTTCCGGCAGCACGGCTACGGTGACCGCGGAGGTATGCACGCGCCCCTGCGTTTCCGTCGCCGGAACCCGCTGCACGCGGTGCACGCCGGATTCGTACTTCAACTTGCTGAAGACCTTATCACCGCTGATGAGCGCGATCACTTCCTTCAATCCGCCCACTGCTGATTCGCTGGTGTGCGTCACTTCCACCTTCCAGTTGAGCGTTTCCGCATAACGTGTGTACATGCGGAAGATCTCCGCGGCAAAGAGCGTGGCCTCATCGCCACCCGTTCCCGCGCGCACTTCCAGAACCACGTTCTTCTCGTCGTTGGGATCTTTCGGCAGCAGGAGGATCTTCAGATCCTCTTCGATCTTCTCCAACTCCGGTTCCAGCCGCGCGACGTCTTCCGTCGCCATCGCCCGCAACTCTTCGTCCTCTTCCTGCAGCATGCCGCGGGCGCCTTCCAGATCGCTCTGCGCCTTCTTCCAATCGCGGTACTTGGCTACGATCTCTTCCAGATCGCGATGCGCCTTGGCGGTTTTGCGGTAGGAATCGGGGTCGCCGATGACGCCGGGGTCCGCCATCTGCTCAGTGAGCAGGACGAAACGCGATTCGAGTTCTTCCAGTTTTTCTCTGTATTGCATGGCGCGTGTTTGAGGTCCGTTAAGCGATTACTAGCTGGCCGCCCTGTTGTTTTTCGAGCGCCATGGCGCCTTCCAGCGCATGGATGGCCACCGCGGTCTGATCATCCGCCGGAGGCTGTGTGGTGATCTTCTGAAGCCACAGGCCCGGCGCCGTGAGCATGGCCAGCGTGCCGCCGCGCTTCCTGGCGGCGTAGCGGATCATCTCGTAGCTGAGTCCGGCAATCACCGGAAGCAGCACGATGCGCGACAGGAATTTTTCCACGAATCCATCGAAGGGCAACACCGTGTACACCGCCATCGAGATCATCATCACCACCAGCAGGAAGCTGGTGCCGCACCGCGGATGCAGCGTCGTGAACTGCTGCGCGTTCTCGACCGTGACCGGTTTGCCGGATTCGAAATTGTAGACCACCTTGTGCTCCGCCCCGTGGTATTCGAACACACGGTGAATGTCCTTCCAGCGTGAAATCAGGTACAGGAACGCGAGAAAGATGGCGATGCGGATGACGCCGTCCACCAGATTGAACAGCACGCGGTTGTGCACCACGGGCGCGGCCTTTTCAATCTGCGTGGTGAGGAACAGCGGCACAAACTTGTAGAGGAAGATGAAAAACGCGAAGGAGAACACCAGATTCAGGGTCATCGCCCAGGACGAGATTTCTTCCTTCTTGGCGTTCGGATCACCCTCATCGAGGGCGGCGTTGGCGGAAAACTTCAGCGCCTTCACCCCCAGCCACATGGCTTGCCCCAGCGTGCCCACACCGCGGAACAGCGGGTATTTGAAGATGGGATACTTCTCCGACACCTTGTGCAGCGGCGCTTCCTCGGTGACCAGCGTTCCGTCGGCTTTGCGCACGGCGACACAATAGCTGTGCGGCGCGCGCATCATGACGCCCTCCATCACGGCCTGGCCGCCGACGAGGGTTTCTTCGCCGCTTTCCAACACGGGAAGCAACTGCACATGCGCAGCCATACGGAAGAACTGTTTGAGAGAAAAGGGCATACTACGGATTCATCCTAATTATACCAGCGGCTTGGGACGCGGTTGAGAATCCCTATACTGGAAGAGGGCATGTCAACCATCGCGAAGGCGCAGAGCGCGCGTCAATTTTTCGGACCTCGCGGCGCGCTATCCCGCTGGCATCCCCAATACGAGTTCCGCCGCGGACAACTGGAAATGGCGGAAGCCGTCGAAGCGGCGCTGCTCGAAAAGCGCCACCTGATTGTCGAAGCAGGCACGGGCACCGGCAAGACTTTGGCCTACCTCGTTCCCGCCATCCTTTCCGGGCGCCGCGTCATCGTCTCCACCGGCACCAAGAACCTGCAGGAACAGCTCTTCTACAAAGACGTCCCGTTTCTTCAGCAACACTTCGCGCAGCCGCTGAAGGTCTGCTACATGAAGGGGCGCGGCAACTACCTCTGCCGTGAGAAACTCTACGCCGCCGAGAACGAACCCATCCTCGACGGCCTGGAAGAGATCAACGACTTTCGCATCATCCGCGATTGGGAAAAGACCACCGAAACCGGCGACCGTGCCGAGATCAAACAGCTCCCCGAAAAGAGCACCGCCTGGGCCAAACTCGATGCCCGCCGCGAACTCTGCTCCGGCCAGAAATGCCCGCAATTCGACCGCTGTTTCCTCACCCAGATGCACATGAAGGCGCACGAGAGCGACATCATCATCGTCAACCACCACCTCCTGTTCGCCGATCTCTCCGTGCGCGAAGAGGAATACGGCGGCATCCTGCCGGACTACAACGCCGTCATCTTCGATGAAGCGCACGAAGTGGAAGACGTGGCCGGCACCTACTTCGGCATCAGCATCAGCAACTACCAGTTCCAGGAACTCGTGCGCGACACCATGGCCGTGGGCCGGCGCAAGGAGTTCGCCACCGCCGAGCTCGACCGTGTCCTCATCGGCATGCAGGACGCCGCGGAACGTTTCTTCTGGCTCTTCGGCGAGACGGAAGGCCGCAGCGGATTCAGCCGCCACGCTTCCTTCCTTCAGCAGTACGCGGAGCAGTACCGCGATGTCCTCACCGGCCTCGAACTCACCTGGACGCATCTGGAACTGGTGAAAGGCGCGCAGGATGAGGTGCTTCCGCTCAGACGCCGCGCCCGGGAAATGTTTGAAAGCCTCCGCCTCTGGATGGAAAGCGGCGATGCCAGTTTCGTCTATTGGGTGGAGCGGCGCGGCCGTGGCTGCTACCTGCAGGCCACCCCCATCGATGTTTCCTCGGTGCTGGCCGAAAAGCTATTCGACCGCGTCGATACCGTGATTCTCACCTCCGCCACACTGGCCGTTGCCGGCAATTTCGACTTTCTGCAAAGCCGCCTCGGCGTGCCGCACGCCCGTAGCCTCACCGTCAGCAGCCAGTTCGAATACGGCAAACAGGCACTGCTCTATGTGCCACAGGATCTCCCCGATCCGCGCAGCCCCGCTTTCCTCCCTGCCTCCTGCGAAGAGATCCTGCGCCTGCTGCGCCTCACAAAGGGGCGTGCCTTCGTGCTCTTCACCAGCTATCAGCAAATGCGCGCCACGCATGAGCGGATCGCCGCCGCCATCGATTACCCAACCTTCCTCCAGGGCACTGCGCCACGCCACGCCATCCTCGAGGATTTTCGCACCACGCCGAACGCCATTCTCTTCGCCACTTCGTCGTTCTGGCAGGGCGTCGACGTGCCGGGCGATCAGTTGAGCTGCGTTATCATAGATAGATTGCCGTTCGCGGTGCCCAGCGATCCGGTGGTGGACGCCCGCATTCGCATGATTCGCGAGGGCGGCGGAAACCCCTTCTACGATTACCAGATTCCGCAGGCGGCAATTGCGTTGAAACAGGGATTCGGGCGGCTCATCCGCACCCGGTCCGACCGCGGCATCCTGGCGTTGCTCGACAACCGCATCACCCGGCAGCGCTATGGGCAGGTCTTCTTCGATAGTCTCCCCGACTACCGATTCACTATGAACTGGAACGAGGTAGAAAGCTTTTTCGATGTTTGAAGTCTCAGTGGAAGAAAAGTTCGCCGCCGGGCACGCCTTACGCAATTACAAAGGCAAGTGCGAGAACGTGCACGGGCACAACTACAAAGTGAAGGTGATTCTCCGCGGCCAGGAATTGGACGATATCGGACTGCTGGTGGACTTCGCCGACATGAAACGCGTGCTGCGCAAAGCGATCGCCTACCTCGATCACCAGTTCATCAACGACTTGCCTCCGTTCGACAAGATCAATCCGTCGGCCGAAAACATGGCGAAGTTTTTCTGTGAGGAAATGCAGAAGGGCTTGGATGAGGGAATGGGCAAGGTGCCCGTCGCCATTCACGCCGTGAAGGTGTGGGAGACGGACACCGCCGTTGCTACTTACCGGCCAAAGTGAGCGGCGTTGGTCGCAGCGTAGTTGGCCCACTTCTCCGGCAGATCGTCAAGAGCGAAAATCGCCGAAACCGGGCACACGGGTACGCACGCGCCGCAGTCGATACACTCCTGCGGATCGATGAAAAGCTGGTTGGAGGCGTCGTAGCCGTCCTCGTCCTTCTTGGGATGGATGCAATCCACCGGGCAAGCGTCCACACAAGCGGTGTCTTTGGTGCCGATGCAGGGTTCAGCGATAACGTAAGCCATAGAATGAAACCTATAGCACAGCGCAAACAACAAACTCAACTGAGAAGTCCACTTTCCCTCCCGCCGCCAGACCCCGCCGCGCGTGCTATCCTCCTACGGTTAGACAATGTTCCAGATCGAGTATGAACGCATGGAGTCGGCTCTGGCCGTCATCCACGTCCGCGGCAGGCTGATGTTGGGCGCCGAAAGCCATCAGGTGGAGCAGACCGTCGCCCGCCTCCTTGCCGATGGCGTGCGCGATTTCGTCTTTGACCTCGACGGCCTCACTCACATCGACTCCACGGGCATTGGACGCTTCATCGCCAGCTACAACCTCATCCTGCAAGTGGAAGGCGCGAGCCTCCGCATGGCCGGAGCAAAGGGCGCGGTACGCGCCGCCTTCCGCGTCACCAAACTCGATACCGTGTTTCCGTTCTTCTCTGATGTAGAAGCGGCCCGCGCCGCCCGGTTGTAGCAAATCCCTTTCGCCAAACAAGCCTATTGACACCCTTGTGCGGACGTGTTACTTTTCTAGCATGTGCTGGAAAAATAGCACATAGGCAGCAAGGAGACCTGATGGCACAGGCCGCACTCAGCCGGCGCGAACGGCAGATCATGGATATTCTCTACCAGCGTGGAAAGGCGTCGGCCGCCGAGGTACGCGCCGCCATGGAAGACGCACCCAGCTACTCCGCCGTGCGCGCCATGCTCCGCACGCTCGAAGAGAAGGGGCACATCCATCACGAAATGGATCGCCTGAAGTACGTCTACGTTCCCACGCTGGGCAAGGAGAAGGCCAAACGCTCGGCGGTGAAACACCTGCTGCGGACATTCTTCGGCGACTCTCCCGAGCAGATTGTCGCGGCCCTGCTCGATGTCTCGGCCAAGAAGCTGACGCCAGAAGAGCTCAACCGCATGTCGGAAATGATTGAGCGGGCCAGGAAGGAGGGTAAGTAGCATGCTATTCCCCAGTGCACCCGTCATCGCCGCATGGGGCGGCATCGCTTTCAAGAGCATCGTCGTGCTGGCTCTGGCCTGGGTGGTGGCATTGCTGTTGCGCAAGGCATCGGCGGCGCGCAGGCACCTGGTCTGGACGGCGTCGGCCGCCGCCTTAGTCGCTCTCCCTCTGCTCGTCACCGCCGTGCCGAAGTGGTCCGTGCCCGTGCGCGAAATCGTGCCCGAATCGAGCCTGGTCTTTCGTACGGTCGCCGTTGTGACAGGCACGCAGCCCGCCGCCACCACGCCGCTACCGGCTCGCGAAACATCGAACGCTTCGTTCCACTGGGGCGCGTGGCTATTAATCGTCTGGGCTGCCGGAGTTGCACTCGGAGCATTGCGCATGATGGGGGCTTGGCTACGGATCCGTCAAATGCGCCGCCACGCCGTCCCCGCCGATGCGTCCGAAATCGACGCACTACGTGCCTTGCTCGGCATCCGCGAGCGCGTCACGCTATGCATCGCCGGCGAAGGCGTCGTGCCCATGGTGTGCGGCATCCGGCACCCGTCGATACTGCTGCCGCTGGAATCCGCTGAATGGAGCGCCGAAAGACGGCGTATCGTGCTGCTGCATGAATTGGCGCATGTTGAGCGAGGCGATCTGGCCACACATCTGCTCGCCCGCTGCGCGCTGCTGCTCTATTGGTGGAACCCGCTCGCCTGGCTGGCGTGGCGCGAATTCCTGAAGGAACGGGAGCGTGCCGCTGACGATCTCGTACTGCGAATGGGAACCGATGCGCCCGGCTATGCCGGCCACCTGCTCGACATCGCGCGGGCCATGCAATCCGGCAGTCCCGCGGCTGTGGCCATGGCAAGGAAATCAGAACTGGAGGGTAGAATGATCGCGATTCTGGATGGAAAGATTGACCGCAAGGGCGCCGGTGCGGTGCTGGCCGGAGCGGCCGTGGCAGTGGCGATTTGTATCACGGCTCCTCTCGCCTCGTTGCAGGCGCAGGAGAATCAAACCGGCGTGCGCGCCGAACGTGCGGCAAGCGGACCCTCCCTCATGGGCCAGGCTCAAACCTTGCGCAAGCTCGGCAAGCGCGACGAAGCCGAAGCAGCCTATCGCAAGGCAATCGTGGCCTTCGGTGACAAGCCCGAAGCAATCGAGGCCTACACCACGCTGGGTGTCTTCGCATTCATCCGCAAAGATCTGGCCGCGGCGGAAGAGCTTTTCCGGAAAGCCCAGTTGATCGATCCCGCCAAAGCCAGCGCCGCCACGATGTGGATGGCGATGGTCCGCCAGAGAGAGAACCGCATCGCCGAAGCCGAGGCCCTGTTCCAATCCGCGCTTGCCGTACAACCCGCCAACTCACAAGACGCCGCCACCACCATGGAGCTCTATGCCTACATGCTGGAACACGCCAATCGCAGCGATGAGGCCACCGTGATGAAGGATCGCGCCATGGCCATCCGCAAGCAGGTCGAGACCGCCGTCTATGCGCCCGCCGCCCGCGTCGATGCGCACAAGATCGGCGGTGACGTGAAGGCCCCTTCTCTCTTTTCCAAGGTGGAGCCCGCCTACACCGACGAAGCCCGCGCCGCGCGCTATCAGGGCACCGTAGTGCTCTCGGTCGAAATTCACCAGGACGGCAAAGCGCACAACATTCGCGTCGTGCGCGGCCTCGGGCTTGGGCTGAATGAGCAGGCCATGCACGCCGTCTCGCAGTGGCAATTCCTCCCCGGCACCAAAGGCGGACAGCCGGTTCCCGTGCGCGCCACCATCGAAGTGAACTACCGCCTGATGTAGATGATCGCGGCGTGACGCGAAGCCTATGCTAACTTGGGGACGATTCCCCATGCCAACACGCTGTCTCGCCGCATTCCTTTGCACGCTGTTCCTGCTCCCCGGCCAGGGGCGCCTGTCACTGACGGTGGACACCATCATGCGCGGGCCGGGATTGTACGGTTACACTCCGCAGGCGGTGCGCTGGTCGGGCGATAGCCGGCGCGTCTACTTCCGATGGAAACAGCACAATCAATCGGTGAACGAGGAATACGACACCTACGTCGTGAACCGCGATGGAAAAGGGCTGCGCAAGCTCAGCGACGAAGAAGCCAAAGAAGCGCCGCCACAATCCGGCAACGATACCCTCGATTGGAAGCTCTCGGTCTATTCCGATGCCGGCGACCTGTTTCTCTACGATCAGATGGCCGGACGCCGCAACAGGTTGACACACACCTCCGACATCGAATCCGACCCCTCGTTCACCCACGACGAAAAGCGGATCACCTTCCAACGCGGGAATAATCTCTATGTCCTCTCGCCGCGCGACGGATCCGTCGAGCAACTCACCAACATCCGCACCGGCAGCGGCGCCGGCGACGATGAGGAAAAGAAGGGCACCGATAGCCAGGAGTTCCTCAAAAAAGAAGAACGAGAGCTGCTCGATTACGTCCGCGAGCGGGCCAAGAAAACCGAAGAGAACCGAGCCAAACGAAAGAAGGAAAACCCGCGCAAGAGTTTTCGTCTCACGGCGCGGCAATCCATCCGCGCCATGCACCTCTCCCCCGATGAATCGTTCGTGGCCGCCATCATCACCGAACGCGCCGAATCGAGCAAACAGACCATTGTCCCCAGCTACGTCACGGAAACGGCCTACACCACGGATCTCAGCGCACGCACCAAGGTCGGCGACACGCCATCGCGCAGCCGCATCCTCTTCCTCGATGTAAAAACCGGTGAATCGAAGTGGCTCGATTCCGGCATGCAGGAAACAGACAAAGACGGCAAGAAGCGAGACCGCGAGATCCGCTACCAGCATATGAGCTGGAGCCACGATGGTGCAAAACTGGCCGTCGCCGCGCAGTCGGCCGACAACAAGGACGCATGGCTGTTCGCCGTCGATCCGAAAACCGCGAAGGCTCGCACCATCGTCGCCATGCACGACGATGCCTGGATTGGCGGCCCCGCCGAATCCGCCTACGGCTGGCTCCCCGACAATGAGCATCTCTATTTCACCTGGGAGCGCGATGGCTGGTCGCATCTCTACACGGTCCCCTACGCAGGTGGCGAACCGAAGCAGCTCACTTCGGGCCAATGGGAGGTCCGCGATGTTGCGCTCACTGCCGATCGCCGCAACTTCCTGCTGACCACCAGTGAGGTCCATCCCGGAGAAGAGCACGTCTATCGGATGAGCATCGAAGGCGGTGCGCGCACCAGGCTCACCACCATGCCGGGCAGCCACGACGCGAAGCTGTCGCCCGATGGCACGATGCTCGCCACCATCTACTCCTACACAAACAAGCCGCCCGAGCTCTACTTGCAGGATCTGCGCCGGCCTGCCGCGAAACCGGTCCAGGTCACCGATTCCCCCGCGCCCGATTTCCAAACATATCCCTGGCTCGATGTTCCCATCGTCCAGATCCCCGCCCGCGACGGCATCTCCGTACCGGCGCGCCTGTACAAAGGTGCGCGGTTCCAGCGTGGCGGGCCGCTGGTCGTCTTCGTCCATGGCGCGGGTTACTTGCAGAACGTGCATCGCAAATGGTCGTCCTACGCCCGCGAATACATGTTTCATCACCTGCTGATGGAGCGCGGTTACCTGGTGCTCGATGTGGACTACCGCGGCTCGGCGGGCTACGGCCGCGATTGGCGCACTGCCATCTATCGCCACATGGGCGGTAAGGATCTCGATGACCAGGTGGATGCCGTGCGCTGGGCCGTGAAAGAGCATGGCGTCGATCCGAAGCGCGTCGGCATCTACGGCGGAAGCTACGGCGGCTTCATCACGCTGATGGCGTTGTTCACGCAGCCCGACGTATTCGCCGCCGGAGCCAGCCTCCGCCCGGTCACCGATTGGGCCCACTACAACCATCCCTACACGTCGAACATCCTCAATCTGCCGCAGACAGACGCGGAAGCCTACCGGCGCTCTTCGCCCATCTATCATGCGCAAGGCCTCAAGGGAGCGCTGCTCATCGCCCACGGCATGGTGGATGTGAACGTGCACTTCCAGGACACCGTCCGCCTGGTGCAGCGCCTCATCGAGCTGCGCAAGGAAAACTGGGAGCTTGCCGTATATCCCGTCGAAGATCACGCCTTCGTCCAGCCCACCAGTTGGGCCGATGAATACAAGCGCATCCTCAAGCTGTTCGAACAACACCTGCGGCCTTGACACCGGCTCACCCGGCCATTAGCCTCGTAACAACAAGGGGTTTTCTTCGCATGAAATACGTTTGGTGTGTCGCCGTACTGGCGGTGTCCGCCCACGCCCAGCAGTTGCGATCGCTCAAGACCGTTCCCGTTCCCACGCCGGCGGGGCTGGAGAACTACGTGCGGGATCAACAGGCGCTGGTCGCCTTGGGCAAAGCGCTCTTCTGGGACATGCAAACGGGCAGCGATGGAGTGACGGCATGCGCCACCTGCCACTTCCATGCAGGCGCGGACCACCGGGCGCAAAATCAAATAGCCGATCCCCAGCAACCGTTTCCGCCGAACCTCATGCTCGACATGGTGTACTTCCCGTTCCGCTGGTTGTCGAACCCCGAAGATCGCGGCTCTGTCGTGCTGCGCGATCTCAGCATGCGCGTCGGATCCATGGGCCTCTACCGGCGGAAGTTCCTCGGCATCCAATCCGGACACGCCGCCGAATTGGGAGAGGAACTGCAAGATCGCCCCGAGTTCACCCTCGACGGGCTGCACGTGCGCCGCGTGACGCAACGCAATTCTCCGTCCGTCATCAACGCTGTCTTCTTCGTTTCGCAATTCTGGGATGGACGCGCCAACCGCGTATTCAACGGGTTCACTCCCACCGGAAGCGCGGCGGACGCGCCCGGGGTTTGGTATGCCACGGAAGCAGGCCTGGAGCGCCGCCCCGTGCGGCTCGATCCGGCGAGTCTCGCCTCCCAGGCCGTGGGCCCGATCATGGATCATCTCGAAATGTCATACGAGGGCCGCACGTGGCCGCATCTGGCGCGGAAACTCTACAGCCTTCGTCCGCTCGCGCTGCAGCAGGTGGCGCAAGATGACAGCGTGCTCGGCCCGATGGCGGATGGAAGTGGCCGCGGGTTGCGAGAGGACGTTACTTATCTCGCTCTCGTGCAGCAAGCGTTCCTCCCCGCTCTATGGGAATCGCCGCTTCCCACAGATGGCGAATTCTCACAGGCCGAAGCCAACTTCTCGCTGTTCTGGGGCCTCGCCCTGCACGCCTACCAGTCGACCCTTGTGTCCGGCGATTCGCCTTTTGACCGCTTCCAGGAAGGCGACACCTCCGCACTCACCGCGCAAGAACAGGAAGGGATGCGTTTGTTTCAAACCACCGCCCGCTGCACCACCTGCCATGGCGGCGCGGAGTTCACCGCGGCCAGTTTCACCGCCGGCGCTGGGCGGAACAACCGTGCCTTCACGCGCACCGGCGTTCGTCCCGTCGGCGAAGATCCCGGAATCGCCAACGGTAACTTCAAATCCTCGGGACTGCGCAACGTGGAGCTCACCGGCCCCTATTTTCACAACGGCGGCCAAGCCACATTGGAGCAGGTGATCGAGTTCTACGAGCGTGGCGGCGATTTCGGAACGAACAACGGCGCCATCCGCGCGTTCCGTGTTACGCCGGCCCAGAAAGCGTCGCTGGTGGCGTTTCTGAAGTCGCTCACCGATGAGCGTGTGCGCCACGACCGCGCCCCCTTCGATCATCCGGAGCTCTGCGTCCCCATCGGCCATGACGCAGTTCCGTCGGGAGTCGCTTCGTATCCGAACAGCGCGCGTGAACGATGGGCGGCCGTCCCGGCGGTGGGCGCGCAAGGCCACCCATTGCCTCTCGGAACCTTCGAAGATCTCATCAGCGGCACGGCGGGCGCGCCACGGGCGCACTCCATGCAGGATCGCTGCTCGGCCCCGCTTCCGTAACCGGTGCCGCTAGCGATTGACGTCGATCACCACGCGTCCGCGCGTCTGGCCCGCCAGAATCTGTTCGCCCAGCGCCTGAATATTCGACAGCGGATGCTCCTCGGTCATGGCATCCAGCTTGTCCAGCGGCAGATCTGTGGACAGGCGTTGCCAGATGGCGCGCCGTG
>CALFYN010000098.1 GCA_937952345.1 uncultured Acidobacteriota bacterium | reverse complement strand
CTCATCCACTTCCACGGCGCCCCCGGCGGCCGAGGCATGGAGCAACTCATCGGCTGGTCTCGCGGCGATCACGGCAGCCCCGTTTTCGAGCGGTTCCTCAAAGAAGGCTACGTCACCGTCGTCTCCGACTACCGCGGCGGCCAGAACTTCAATCGCCTTGCGGAAGCCGATGACCCCGCCCGCGTCACCTACGCCGACGATGCCCAGGTCGTGGTCCAGTACATCAAGAAGCTCCCCTACGTCGATCCCAACCGCATCCACGTCTATGGAGTCAGCCTCGGTGGTGACGTCGTCATGCACCTGTTGAAGCGCGAGAGAGTCCGCGCCGCCATCCTCGGCGCCGGAGCACCCATCAGCTTTCTCGGCGCACGCCCCAACCCCGATGCCCCCAAGGACAAGCGCTGGCAAGGAGCCACCCACGACGCCCAGCGTGCCGCCGCCAACATCGCCCCCATCGAGACGCCGCTCCTCATTCTGGTCGGCACCGCCGACAGCCTCCTCCACGTCGATCGCATGCTCCACGATGCCATGGAAAAAGCGGGCAAGAAAGTCCGCATGGAAATTTACGCCAACGGCTACCACGACTTCGTCATCGGCCCCCAAGGCCACGCCGGCCGCAGCGAGCCTCTGCTCGACGCCACACTGGCTGCTCTCGACAGCACGCTGCGCTTCCTCTCCAATCCACGGTAAGCCTTTGGGGCATGTCCGAAGCGAGCGTCCGTTCCTCGCCCTTCCCAGCACGGTGACCGGCGTCGCACAGTGCCCTCCAAATCGCTACCATCAGGATAGAGATCCCTATGCCCCTTCTCGATTGGTCGCAATGTCCTGCCGTGGAGAGCATTCCCGGCAAAGTTAGCGGAGCGTGGGTACTGAAAGGCACGCGCATGCCTGTTCAGACGATCTTCGAAAACCTGGAAGCAGGGCTCTCCGTGAAGGAGATTACCGAAGTGTTTGACGTGACAGAAGAGGAAGTCAGAGCCGTCCTGCACTTCGCAACACAGAGCCTTGAGAAGTCGCCTTCCTGAGGATGAAAATACTCTCTGACAACGGCGTTCCGAACCTATTGGCTCGCAGCCTTGCCGGCCAATGTTTCTATGCTATTGACAACGTCTTGCCAGGATCCCTCGTTAATGTCGATATCCCCTACGCAACCTAACCCCACCAACAAACCCCGCCGATTGTGCGACCCTCGATAAGAATGAAAATCCGCAACATCCTAGCCTTCGGTCTCCGTGGAAAAACCCCCGAAGGCGGCTGGTCCAACGAACTCCAGCCCGAAGACTGTGTCCACACTCTCATCGCCGTCCAAACCGACAACGGCCCCACCGGATGGGGCAGCGTTTTCACCAGCGAAGACCTCGTCAAAGCGTCCCTCCATGTGCTCCGCCCGCTCTACGAAAACGAAGAAGCCCTCGAGCCCGAACGCGTCAGTGAAAAGCTCCACCAGAACACCTTCTGGCAAGGCCGAGGCGGCAGCATCACCCACACCATCAGCGGCATCGACATCGCCCTCTGGGATATCCTCGGCAAAGTCACAGGACAACCCGTTGGCCGCCTCCTCGGAGGCCGCTACCGCCACAAAGTCCGTCCCTACGCCTCCCTCCTCATGCGCGAGCCCGAACGCATGCCCGACGAACTCCTCCCCGTCAAAGTCCAAGGCTTCCGCGCCTTCAAGATCGGCTGGGGCCCCTTCGGCCGCCGCGACAAGCACACCGACGAAGCCATCGTCCGCGCCGCTCGCGAAGCCGTCGGCCCCGATTCCCTCCTCATGGTCGATGCCGGCGGCAGCGATGCCCACTGGTCCAACGGCTATCAATGGGCCGTGCGCACCGCCGAAATGCTCGCCGCCTACGATGTCCACTGGTTCGAAGAAGCCCTTCGCCCCGACGCCCTCGAAGACTTCATCGCGCTCCGCCGCGCCTCCAAAGTCCACATTGCCGGTGGTGAAGTCCTCACCCGCCGCCAGTCCTTCCAGCCCTGGATCGAGCGCGGAGCCTTCGACATCGTCCAGCCCGACGTCACCAAAGTCGGCGGCATCAGCGAAGAGCGCCGCATTGCCCAACTCGCCTGGGATCACGGCGTCCGATTCATTCCCCACGGCTGGAACACCGCCGTCGGCCTTGCCGCCGATCTCCACCTCGCCTCCGCCTTTCCTGATACCAATCTCGTCGAATACCTCACCGGCTCCCCCTTCATCGACGAAATCGCCCAAGGCGGCTGGAGCCTCGATGCCGAAGGCATGCTCCCCATCCCCGATTCCCCCGGCCTCGGCCTCACCATCGACCTCGATGCCCTCGCCCGCTACTCCCACGTCCCTCCCCCCACAATGCGAGAATTGAGAAATCTCCCATGAGCCATCCCAGCCGTCACCCCGCATACAGAGACGCTGAGTTCCTCGAATCTCCAGCCGCGCGTTCCGTCCGGATTCTCTCCGAATACCTCGCGCCACTCGACAAATTCCGCAAGGAAATGATCCGCGACACCGTCGTGTTTTTCGGATCCGCTCGCATCCCCGCCGAGGGCGATCACCCCCTCGTCCGCTATTACCACGAGGCCCGCGAAACCGCCCGTAAAATCACCGAATGGAGCGAAAGCCTGCAAAAGCCGCTCCGATTCGTGGTCACCAGCGGTGGCGGCCCCGGCATCATGGAAGCCGCCAATCGCGGAGCCCACGACGCCCGCGGCAAATCCATCGGCCTCAACATCGGCCTCCCCTTCGAGCAGATGCCCAACCCCTACATCTCGCCCGAACTGAACTTCGAGTTCCACTACTTCTTCATGCGCAAGTTCTGGTTCGCCTATCTCGCCAAAGCCCTCATCGTCTTCCCCGGCGGCTTCGGCACACTCGACGAACTCACCGAACTGCTCACGCTTGCCCAAACCCGCAAGCTCGAAAAGAAAATCGTCATCATCCTCTACGGCACCAGTTTCTGGAAGGAAATTCTCAATTTCGACGCCCTCGTCAAATACGGCATGATCAGCGAAGAAGATCTGCAGCTCTTCCAGTTCGCCGACACGCCCGACGACGCCGTACGCCTCCTCGTCGACGGCCTCACCGAATACTACCTCAAGCCGAAGGAGCCGCTGCCCGCCTTCGAGAACATGATCCCCGCGATCGCAAAATCGCGCGTATAATCGGAGCGAAATAGAACTGTGTCCGCTTCCGTCCCCAGCGAAGTCACCTGGCAGACCGTGTGGAGGGAACTCAACCGGCTGGACAAGATCCTCCTGGCTGTGTTCCTCTTCTCGCTCGCCTGCGTATTCCTTCCCTTGGGCCTCGGTGCCGCCGTCTCCCAAATCATCGCCTTCATCCTCGGCGCATGGCTCTCGCTCCGTATCATCCGCCGCTTCCTCCGCATCATCCTCTGGCGCGTCCGTAATCGCCTCCTCGTCGCCTACGGCTTCATCGCCCTCGTCCCCATCGCCCTCCTCGCCATGCTCAGCCTCGTGCTGCTCTACGGCTTGGTCGGCCAAACCGCCATATTCATGGTGCAAAGCGAACTCGAACGCCACACCGCCTTGCTCGTCACCTCCGCGCAGCACATCGCCGAAGAGGAAGCCGCCCGCCGCATCCCATCCGCTGAACACATCTATCCCGTCCTCCTCTCTCGTGTCCCTAACCTCGAAGTCCTCATCGAAACCAACACTCTTTACCGCATCCCCAGCGACGCGCCCATCCAGCCGCCATCCACGGAGTGGGGCGATGCCGGCGGCCTCGCCTTCAAAGACGGCCAACTCTTTGCTTGGGCCCACATCGTCCGTCCCGAGGCGCGCGTCACTATGCTCGCCCCGCTCACCGATCGCTTCCTCGCCGGACTCGCTCCCAACATCGGCGAAATCACCTTCCTTCGCGTCGACGAGGATCTCACCCGCAACCGCGGCCGCATGCGTCTCCGCCGCTCCGTCAACGATGCCGATGAACTCGATGCCCCACGCAATCGCGTCCCGCCCAAGGAGCGCCGCTTCGATATCGAGGTGCGTTGGCCCACCGCCGTCCCCGCCTATCTCTGGGATTCCCCAGGCCGCGTCGAATTCGAACTGCTCAGCATCCGCACCCGTCCTTCCGCCGTCCTCCGTACCTTGTTCGCCCAAAAAGTCGATACCTACAATGACGTCATTCCCGCCCTCCTGCTTGCCCTCACTATCGCCATCTTCATCGCCGAAGCCACATCCCTAATCATCGGTGTATCCATCACCCGCACCATCACCGGCACCGTCCACGATATCTACGAGGGAACCGAGCGCATCCAGGAAGGCATCTTCTCGCACCGCATCAAAATTAAAGGCCAGGACCAACTCGCCGAACTCGGCAAATCGTTCAACGACATGACCGCCAATATTGAGCGCCTCCTCGTCGTCGCCAAGGAAAGTGAGCGCATCCAGGCCGAGCTCGAAATCGCCCGCGAAGTCCAGAACCAGCTCTACCCGCGCACCGTCCCCCTCATGAAGACGCTGCACCTCAATGCCTTCTGCAACCCCGCCCGCATGGTTTCCGGCGATTACTACGACTACCAGCGCCTCGACGAAGGCCGCGTCACCATCGCCATTGGCGACGTCGCGGGGAAGGGAATCAGCGCCGCCCTCCTCATGGCCACCGTCCAATCCGCGCTCCGCACCCAAGTCCGCCACTGCCTCGACGCGCGCAAAGAATCCGTCCTCCGCATCGCTACGTCCCAACTCGTCAGCGATCTCAACAAGCATCTCCACGCCAACACTACCGCCGAGAAATACGCCACCTTCTGCTTCGGCGTCTATGACGACGCCACCCACACCCTCACCTACACCAACGCCGGCCACCTCCCGCCCATCCTCATGCGCAAAGGCGAAACCCAATTCCTCGAAGTCAACGGCACCGTCGTCGGAGCCTTCCCCTTCTCCCGCTACGACGAAAGCCGCGTTACTCTCGAACCCGGCGATCTCCTCTTGTTCTACACCGACGGCATCACCGAAGCGGAAAACGCCTACGGTGAGCAATTCGGCGAAGAGCGGCTCTGCCAGTTGCTCCGCAAGCGCAATGGCAGCACCTCCAGTGAGATCCTTGCCTCCATCGTCGATCACGTGAAAGAATGGACCGGCTCCGGCGAACTGCAGGACGACATGACCCTGCTCCTCGCCATCCGCACCTGAGCCATGCTGCATCGATTGCGTCTCATTGCCGTCTCCATCACCGCCTTCTTCGTGGCTGGCACCCTCGGTTTCCGCTACATCGAAAACTATCCCTGGTTCGATGCGTTCTACATGACGCTCACCACCATGACCACCGTCGGCTACGGTGAGATTCACCCCCTCACCCAGCGCGGCCGCGTCTTCAATAGCTTCCTCATCTTCTTTGGCGTCGGCCTCATGCTCCAAACCGTCACGGTCATCGCCCAGATCGTGCTCGAACGCGAATTCGGAGAATTGCTCGGACGCAGAAAGTCCAAACGTATGATCGAACAGTTGAAAGACCATTTCATAATCTGCGGCTTCGGTCGCGTCGGCCGCGGCGCTGCTCAGGAAATGCAGCGCGCCGGAGTTTCCTTTGTCGTCGTCGACAACGACGAGCATCGCGTCGAACGCGCCATGCGCTCCGGCATGCTCGCCGTCCTGGCCGATGCCACGCGCGATGAAACTCTTCGCGAACTCCACATCCAGCGCGCCAAAGGCCTCGTCTCCGCCCTCGCCTCCGATGCCGACAACATGTTCCTCATCCTCTCCGCCAAAACCCTCAACCCCAAGCTCGTTATCTCCGCCCGCGCCAACGAAGAGGAATCCGAAGCCAAGCTCCGCCGCGCCGGCGCCGACATGGTCTTCGCCCCTTATTACCTCACCGGCCATCGCCTCGCTTCTTCCATCCTCAAACCGCACGTCCAGGAATTCATGGACGTCTTCACCAAGAGCGTCGGACTCGGCGCCGCCATGGAACAGGTCCGTGTCGATCACGGCTGCGAAATGGCCGAAAAATCCCTCCGCGATCTCCAACTCCGCCGCGAAATCGGCGTCATCGTCCTCGGCATCCGCCGCTCCAACGGCGACATGGAGTTCAATCCCGCCGCCGATTCCGTCATCCATGCCGGTGATTACCTCATCGTCATGGGCGAGCCACAAGCGCTCCACCGCCTCGAAACCCTCCTCATAGGAGCCGGCGCATGAAAGTCCTTACCGCTGCCCAAATGCGCTCCGTCGATCGCATCACCATCGAGCGCGGCATCCCCGGCATCATCCTCATGGAAAATGCCGCCCACCGCGTCGTCGAATACATGGCGTCGCGCTTCGCCCCGCTCGGCAATCAGCGCATCGTCGTCCTCTGCGGCAAAGGCAACAACGGCGGGGACGGACTTGCCATCGCCCGCCTCCTCCACTCCCGCTTCGCCCCGCAATCCCTCGATGTCGTCCTTTCCGCCGAGCCCGCCGAATTGCAGGGCGATGCAGCCGCCAACCTGCGTATGCTCGAAGCCTGCGGCGTGCAACCCCAGTTCGTCATCACGCCGGTAATGCAGCGCGCCACCCTCGTCGTCGATGCTATCCTCGGCACCGGCATCAAAGGCCGCGCAGAAGGCCGCGCCGCCGAGTTCATCCACGCCATCAACACCGATTTCCCCGATGCCCGCGTCGTCGCCGTCGATATCCCCTCCGGCATGATCAGCGACGCCGCCGATAGCCCCGGCGAAGTTGCCCGCGCCGATGGCACCGTCACGTTCACTGCTCCCAAACTCTGCCACGCCCTTCCTCCCAACTGCGACCGCTGCGGCGAACTCGTCGTCGCCGCCATCGGCAGCCCCGCCACCATATACGAAAACGACCCCGCCATCTTCACCTCGCTCATGGAGCGATCCTGGTTTGCCCCCTTGTTCCGCCCTCGCCCCCGCGCCGCCCACAAAGGTGACTTCGGCCATGTCCTCGTCGTCGCCGGATCCCGAGGCAAAACCGGAGCCGCCGCCATGACCGGCATGGCCGCTCTCCGCTCCGGCGCCGGACTAGTCACCGTCGCCTCCGCCCAATCCGCCGTAGCCAGCATCTCTGCCTTCGCCCCCGAACTCATGACGGAACCGCTCCCCGAAAACGACATCGGCTCCATCGCCCCGCGCGCCTATCCGCTCCTCGAAAACCTCGCCGCCAACAAAACGATCGCCGCCATCGGCCCCGGACTCGGACTCGCCACCGATACAACAGCCTTCGCCCAAAACGTTTTTTCCCATCTCGATCTCCCCGCCGTCATGGACGCCGATGCCATCACCGCCATCGCCACCACGCGTGTCCGCCCCAATGGCCCTCGCATCCTCACGCCCCATCCCGGCGAGATGGCGCGACTCTGCAATTGCACCACAGTCGATATCCAATCCGATCGTGTGGGCTACGCGCGCTCCACCGCCGTTGATCGCGAGGTCACCATCGTCCTCAAAGGCCAGCGCACGGTAATCGCCTTCCCTGACGGCCGTGTCTGGATCAATCCCACCGGCACGCCGGCGATGGCCACTGCAGGCTCCGGCGATATCCTCACCGGCCTCATCGCCGGATTCATGTCTCAATTCCAGGACGAGGCCGACTACGCCATCGGAGCCGCCGTTTGGATCCACGGCCGCGCCGGCGAACTCGGGGCCGCCGCCCTCGGCGAAAAATCCCTCATCGCCACCGACCTCCTTCGCTATCTCCCCCAAGCCATGGCCGAACTCTCGTGACCGAAACCTTCCACCCTGCCTCCGAAGAAGAAATGATCGCCCTCGGCGAATCGCTCGCCGCGCGATTCCATCCCCCCTGCCTCGTTTTCCTCACCGGCAATCTCGGGGCAGGGAAGACCACCCTCTCCAAAGGCATCGCCAAAGGCCTCGGCGCGGCGTCCCCCGAAGAAGTCTCCAGCCCCACCTTCACCCTCATCCACGAATACGGCGACCCCGTCCGCCTCTATCACATCGATCTCTACCGCCTCGACGAACCCCGCCAACTCGCCACCCTCGGCCTCGACGAAATCCTCGACCGCAACGCCGTCGTCCTCATCGAATGGCCCGAAAAATTTGCCCGCCATCTCCCCGCCCCCGATGTCTCCATCCGCATCGAATCCACCGGCGATGCCCGCGCCGTAAACGTCGATGCCCCTTGCTCCCGTCCCACAAAACATGCATCATAAGCCCATCGGTTCTCGAACCAACCAAGGAGCCAGGATGCTACAAGAAGATCGCCGTTCTTTCCTCAAAACCGCCGCGCTCGGCGCTGTCGCGCTCGCCGCCCCGGCCGCAACGAAAAACGATACCTCCGAAACGCTGGTCACCAGCCTCTACAGAACCCTCACCCCCGAACAGAAAAAAGTCATCCACTTCCCCTTCGATCACGAACTCCGTTCCAAGGTCGACAATAACTGGCACATCACCCCCACCAAGATCAGCCAGTTCTTCAACCCCGATCAACAGGCGATGGTCGAAGAAATCTTCCGCAAGCTCCACAACCCCGACTTCGCCGATCGCGCCATGCAACATCTCAAGGACGACGACAAAGGCATCGGCAACTACTCCGTCGCTCTGTTCGGCGAACCCGGC
>CALFYN010000097.1 GCA_937952345.1 uncultured Acidobacteriota bacterium | reverse complement strand
CGCTCGCGAAACTCACCGCATTGGCCACATTGGCGATCGAGGGCGACGGCAGCACAACGGGCGGATCCCCCACCCGCGCCAGGAACGAATCCCCCAACGGCAGCAATGTATTCTGTGTTCCACCGAAAATCCTTTGCACGGCATTCGGTGTAACGCCCAGATTGACGGACGTGGTGGACCCGGCAATCCACGCCAATCCATCCTTGTCGATCGCCAGCCCGATCCCCGCGTCCTCCCCACTTCCGCCGAGATAGGAAGAATAGATCAATGACCGCCCGGCGCCATCCAACTGCGCCACGAACGCATCGCCGGCATGGAAGCCGAGCCGCTCCACTCCCCCGAACGTACGCTTCTGCGCATCGCTCGACAGGGGAAAATCAGTGGAGAGCGTACTGCCCGTCACCCAGATATTGTTCTTCGCATCGAGCGCCAGCGCCATGATGCGGTCATCCTGCGATCCGCCCAGCAGCGTGGAAAAGGCAAGCGACTTGCCATCCCCACTCACCTTCGCCACGAAGCCATCTCCGCCCGGCAGGAAGAGTTGCCCTCCCGCGCCGCGGTTCTGCCGCTGCAACACGCCGGCCGTAACGGGAAAATCTTCCGATGACGTGCTGCCCGCCACAATCGCCGCACCGTCCTTATCCAAGGCCAACGTCAACACCAGATCATCCTTCTGGCCGCCGAGGAGAGTGCTATAGATCAAATCCGAGGCATCGGAGTTGAACTTGACGACAAATCCATCGCGCCGGTCATGACGGCGCACCAGCAAATCGGTGGAAAGCCGCGTCTGGTAAGCGCCTGTTGTAGTGGGGAACAATTGGAAACTGTCGGTGAAGCCCGCCACCACGGCATTCCCGTTCGCATCCACGGCGATCCCCACCGGCGCATCCAGACCGCCACCGCCGAAAAAGCTGAAGTACAGCAGCCGTGTTCCGCTGTCGTTCAGCTTCGCCACAAAGCCGTCGTAGGGCGACGGGCCCACGCGCAGGCCGCGTTGAAACGCCGTCTCGGAAGCGGCAATATTCGAAGACAACAGCCCCGTGAGATAGGCGTTGCCGCCGGCATCCACCGCCAGCGCCGTACAGACGTCCGGATTGTTCCCGCCCAAATACGTCGAGTAGAGCAGCCGGTTTCCCGCACTGTTCAGTTTGAATACGAAGCAATCCCCGGCGTTTTCCAGCGAAGGGTTCGGATTGCCGGGGTTGCGCTGCAAGGCGCCCCCGGTGGTGGGGAAGTTCAGACTGCTGGTATATCCGGCCACATACAGATTGCCGTTTCGGTCCATCGCCAGGCCGCCGGGGATATCGGTGTCCTGCCCTCCGACATAGGTGGAATACAACAGCGTCGTGCCGTCCTCACTGAACTTCGAGATGGTGACGTTGGGCCTGTCCGTCGCTCCCGGCTCCGTGCGGAAGGCGCCGGACGTGGTGGGGAATTCGCGGTCAATGCTCACTCCGGCCAGGTATACGTTCCCTGAAGGATCCTGCGCCACGCGCATCCCCATCTCCGCCCGCAATTTGCCCAGGTAAGTGGCGTAGACCAGCACCGGGTCGATCACCAGCGGCCGCGACCGGTCGTAGGCGCCCATCTCAAACCCGATGCCGCCGTCGCCGTACTCGCGGAACCGCCCCGCGACCTGCCGCCGCACCCCATCCTGTTCCTGATACAGCACCGGCGCCTTCCACGTAATTTCGTGCCCACCCGTGCGCAACAGCAATTCTCCATCCGGCCCGATCGACTGCTGATCCACGCCGCGAAACAGATAGCGAATGCGCGAAGCGTCAGCGCCCGGCGCAACTACGAAATCATGCTCCAACTGCCCGCCATTGCCGTAATAGAGCACATCAATGCCCGGATACACACCCCGTGCCCGCACCCGCTCAAAGGTGGGAATATCGGTGAACCAGCGCCGCGGATCGTTCCCCAATAGATAATTCACGCGCGTGGCCAGTGGCGAGAGCGCCTCCAGTTCAGCCGCCCGGGAGCCCTGCAATTCGATCTCGATCCGCTTCCCATCCCGCAGATCGAGTCTTGCGCCACGCCGCGTCAGGCTTACGGCCACGCCCGGATACGGCCGCGCCACGAAGCGCACCGCTGCTTCCGCCTGTCCCGCGTTGGCCTCGAACGTCAGCGGAAGATCGCCTGGTATCGTCGAACTCGTCGATTCGCACACGCACGGATTGTC
>CALFYN010000096.1 GCA_937952345.1 uncultured Acidobacteriota bacterium | reverse complement strand
CGGCACCAGGTGCGTCGAGTCCCCGCGAAAGAAATCGAGAAAATTTCCGTTCTCCCAGACCAGCGAACGAAACAGCCGCGTCGTCTCTTCGATCATCAGGCCGACAAGCTCCGGCGAATACTCGGGAAACAATCGCCGGTCCCGCAATGCGCCACGCAGCCGGTCCAGCCGCAGCCACTGCGACAGAAACGCATCGAAAGCGGCCTGCGCCCGTGCATCGCCCAACATGCGCCGCACCTGCCGCTCGACCCCCTGCCGATCATCCAAATCCCCATTTGCAGCCGCCTCCAGCAATGTCTCATCGGGCATCGTGTCCCAGAGAAAGTAGGAGAGCCTGCTCGCCGTCCGATACCCGCCCTGCTCCAGGTGAAACAGGAAATGCGGCGATTGCAGCATCGCTTCCACCACGCTTTGCGATCCCTTCAGAAAATCGCTCTCCCGGGCATGCAGCGCGCTGTATCTTTGCACCTCAGCCGCTGTCAGCGGACGCCGGAACGCCTTCCGCCCGAACGCGCGGATAAACTCGCCCCGGCACGCTTCCGATGGTGCACACGGAATCAGTTTCCGCCGGTCCCCCTTGGCAAAGGCATTGCGAGCCAGTTTCTCCGCGGCCTTTGCATAGGCCTCCGCCTGCAAAGGCGAAATCGACTGCCCATCGGCCTGGTTCGTGAAACCATGCACGAAATCTTCCTTGGGAAACTGATCGGCCGGCTTCGTTTCATCGCCCAACAGATCGCGCACCGTGTGGTTGTACTGCGCATGCGTCAATCGCCGCAGCACATGCTTCTCCTGGCGTTCGGAAACGGTCCGCGCCGCACCGCTGTTTTCCGGCAGCGTCGCCAGATGCTTCACCCACGCCCAAAGCGCAGCCTCTCCCTCTGTCTTCTGGCGGATCCTCTCCCCACCGCCGTGCGCGGTGCGATGCGTCGGCTTGCGCCACAGGAGAGATTCCTCCACATTCGCCGCATTCACAAACGCCCGCAGCGATAGCCCGAACGCGGCGATATCGGCCGCACCGGCGTCTTCGCGCGGGAATAGCAGCCGCGTGGTGGAGGCCACGCCGTTGTCGTTGTGGCACTGCCGGCACTGCGCTGATTCGAGCACAGGCCACAAGGATTTCCCGAAGTCCGGTTGCTCGGCGAGCGCCGGCAATGCCACCCAGAATAGAAGTGCGATACGATGCATATCCGGCAAATCTGTAAGGATATGCTATCGCGATTTCGCTAGGCCGCGACGGCCGCCTGCACTCGCGTCAGCCATCCATGCCGGTCTTCCGTCTCCCCGTTGAGGATGCGGAAGAACTCCTTCTGCAGCCGCTCCGTCACCGGTCCGCGGCGTCCCGTACCGACCTGGATCTTATCCACGCTCCGTATGGGAGTAATCTCCGCGGCGGTTCCCGTGAAAAACACTTCATCGGCGATGTACAGCATCTCTCGCGGAATGATGCCCTCCACGACGGGAATGCCCATCTCCATGGCAAGGCACAGGATCGAATCGCGTGTGATTCCAGGAAGCACCGACGCACCCAACGGCGGCGTGTGCAACTTGCCGTCGCGCACGACGAAGATGTTTTCGCCGGACCCCTCGCTGACGTAGCCCTGCTCATCGAGAGCGATGCCTTCGGCGTAACCGTTGGCCTGCGCCTCCATGCGGATGAGTTGCGAGTTCATGTAGTTCGAAGCCGCTTTCGCCAGCGCCGGCAGCGTATTCGGCGCGATGCGCTTCCAGGAGGAGACACAAACATCCACGCCCTCGGCCAGCGCCGACTCGCCCAGATACTTGCTCCATTCCCAACAGGCGATATAGATATCGGTCGGGTTCTTGATCCCGAGTACGCCCATTTCCCCATATCCCCGAAGCGCGATGGGCCGGAGGTAACACGATTCCAGCCGGTTGACGCGGACCAGTTCGACCATGGCCTGGCAAAGCGCCTCGGCATTGAAAGGAAGCTCCATGCGGTAGATCTTCGCCGAATCCACCAGCCGCCGGACATGTTCCTTCAGCCGAAAAATGGCCGGGCCGGAGGAGGTATGGTAGCAGCGAAGACCTTCAAATACCGCACTGGCGTAACTGACGGTGTGGGACAGAACGTGGATCTTGGCATCATCCCAGGCAATGAATCTGCCGTTATGCCAGATCTTCTCAGTGGGCTGTAACATACTTCATTTTATACTGGAGGGGTTGCGGTAACGCGCTCCGCCGATCGTAACAGGCGCCGCGGCCGTCGCATCTACATGCAGGAGGGTGTACCATTTGAAACCGTTGGCCAAACTCGTGGCGGGCCTGGTTCTTTTCGCGGCGGCGATCTCGTTTGCGCAAAAACCCAAAAACATCAAGCCCGGCTGGAACCTGTTCTCCCCAGCACAGGATGTGCAGTTGGGCAAGGAAGCCGCCGCCGAAATCGAAAAACAGGTGGCTGTCGTGGACAACCCGCAACTGGTCGACTACGTCAACCGCATCGGCAAGAAACTCATCGCTCAGCCCGAAGCCGGCCAGTATCCCTACACATTCAAAGTCGTCTACGACAAATCCATCAATGCGTTCGCCCTGCCTGGCGGCCCTTCCTACGTACACACCGGCTTGATTCTCGCCGCCGATAACGAAGCGCAGATCGCCGGCGTCGTGGCCCATGAAGTCGCCCACGTGGCGCTTCGCCACGGCACCGCGCAGGTCACCAAGGCCCAAGCCCTGCAACTGCTCGCCGGACTCGGCGGCGCCATGCTCGGCGGCGGTGGCGGCATCCTCGGCCAACTCGCACAAATGGGTGCCGGCCTCGGCGCCAATTCCCTGCTGCTCAAGTTCTCCCGTAACGCCGAAAGCGACGCCGATCTGCTCGGCGCACGCATGATGGCGAAAGCCGGCTATGACCCCATCGAGATGGCGAAATTCTTCGAGAAACTCGAAGCGCAGGAACAAAGCTCCGGCCGCTCCATCCCCCAATTCCTCTCCGATCACCCCAACCCCGGCAACCGCGTCAAAGCCGTCTCCGCCGAAGTGCGCCTCATGCCTGCCCGCCAATACACCAAGGGCGACACTGCCGACCTCGGCCGCATCAAGGGCGTCATCAACGGGCTCCCCGTTCCCGCCAAGGCGAACACGAACTTCCGCGCCGACAGCGGCGGCGTCACTGCTCGCCCCAACGGCCAGATGAAGCAATTCAACTCCAAGGGACTCGCTTTCAAATACCCCGCCAATTGGGAGGTATTCCAGAACCAGCAATCCACGGAAGTCACCATCGCCTCGCGCGACGGCATCGCCGAAACCAATGGCAACGCCGAGATCGCCTATGGCGCCATCGTAGGCCTGGCGCAAACACGCAGCCAGGTCAATCTCGAGAATGACACCAAGGCGTTTCTCGATCAGATGCTCAAGAACAACCGCAGCATGAAACCAAGCGGAGAGCAGACCAGGCGATTTCAAACCGCCGGCTCCAACGCCCTGCTGAACGTATTCTTCAATTCGTCGGCGTTTCAGGGCCAGCGCGAGGTGGACGCCGTCGTCACCGTTGCGCATCCCCAAGGGTTGCTCTACATGATCCTCATCGCGCCCGAGAGCGAATACCCCAAGGCCCAGCCGTACTTCGATCAGATGATTCAATCCCTGCAGTTCGCCCGCTGAAGCCCCGAATGACCTACGAGGCGATTCTCTTCGATTTCGACGGCGTCATCGTCGACAGCGAGCCCATCCATTTCGATTGCTGGCGCGAGGTTCTGGCCCCGCTGCGCATCGACTTTACTTGGGACTATTACCACGCCCATTTCATCGGGATCTCCGATCGCCGGATGGCCGAGGAACTCTCGGCAATGGCGGATCCGCCCGTGTCCACCGAAACCATCTATGCCCGTTACGGGGACAAGACGGAGTTGTTCCGCGCCCGCATGCGCAGCCAGTTGCCGTTCGCGCCAGGTATCGTCGATTTCGTTGCCTCACTGCGCCTTCCCGTAGGGGTCGTCACCTCCAGCCGCCGCAGCGAAGTCGAACCCGTCCTGCAGGCCGGCGGATTGCTTCCGTCCCTCGCCGTAACCGTGTTCGCCGAAGACGTCACCCGTCACAAACCGGACCCCGAACCGTATCGCAAGGCAGCCGGGCAACTCGGCGTGCGCAAGGCATTGGTCGTCGAAGACAGCCAGGCCGGCGAGATGAGCGGCCGCGCCGCCGGATTCGACGTGCTTCGCATCCCGCACCCCGAAGATACGGTCCGGCTAGTGCGTCAGCACCTTGCCCTCTAACTTCCTCCACACCCGCAACAACTCGGCGACGCTCCAGGCCTGCGCCACAGCACCCACCGGACGATGCGGCGCATCCCCATCATAAATCTCTCCGATCGAACCCAGGCAGCCACGCTCCAGTTCGGGCAGCATCCCTTGCACCAAACTCCGGCAGAAACGCACATTCTCTTCCGTCGCGCCGAACACAGCCAGACGCGCATCTACGAAGGGCCCCAGCAACCACGGCCAAACCGTCCCCTGGTGATACGCCCCATCCCGCTCCCTTGGTCCGCCCTCATAGCGCCCGCGATATTCCACATGCCCGCGCTCCAGCGTGCGCAGTCCCACCGGCGTCAGCAGTTCCCCCTCCACCATGCGCACGATCGACCGCCGCTGCCATCCAACCAAGAGCGGAAACGGCAGGCTCACCGCAAAAATCTGATTCGGACGCACCCGCTCATCCGGCCCTTCCGGACCAATGCGGTCATACAAACACTGCCGCCGCTCGTTCCAAAACACCCGCGCAAAGC
>CALFYN010000095.1 GCA_937952345.1 uncultured Acidobacteriota bacterium | reverse complement strand
CACCTTCTTAAACCCCACCACCTGCCGGTTGACCCGTACCTCCCCATGCGCCGCCAGCGCATCCCCCATCTCCGCCGAAGCAAACCGCTCCAACTCCTTCACCTGCGTGTAATCGATCGCATCGGTAAAGTAATCGCACTCCACCCGTCTCACAAACGCTTTCCGCTGCTCGTAGTCAAACTTCTCCACCTGGTACTGCCGCGCCTCATGCAGGTAAATCGCCTTCTCATGCAACTCCACCAGAGCCGCCGGAAACGACACCTCGGCAATCACCTTCGGCTCCCCCGTAATATCGATCACCACGAAGTTATCGCTCGTCACCGCCCGCAAACTGATCGCATCCGCCGGATACGTATCCGACGTCCAATGCCAGGCCCCCGCCGAATGGTGCAGCAACCCCAACTCCCCCAGAAACCGGCACAGCTTCCCCGTCTCATGCGGCCCGAACTTCTCCCCATCCTTCACCGGCAGCTCAAACGCCGCGCACTTCAAGTGATTGACTAAGATTTCCAGGTTATCCGGATGAATCGCCGCCCGTTCCGGAGCCTGCGAAAAGAAGTAATCCGGATGCTCCACAATATACTGGTCCAACGGCGCGCTAGAAGCCACCAGCACCGCCAGCGACGTATTCTGCCGCCGCCCGGCCCGCCCCGACCGCTGCCACGTCGAAGCCACCGTCCCCGGATACCCCGCCATTACAACCGTATCCAGCGTCCCGATATCGATTCCCAATTCCAGGGCATTCGTCGCCACCACGCCGCGAATCTCCCCATCCCGCAGCTTCCGCTCAATCTCCCGCCGCTCCCGAGGCAGATACCCGCCCCGATACCCCCGAATCGTCCCCGGAGCCGCTAACCCCTTTTCACAGGCGTCCTTCAAGTATGTAATCAGAATCTCCGTCGCAAGCCGATTATTACAAAAGACTAACGTCTGCTGCCCGCGATCAATCATCTCCACCGCAATCCGCTTCGTCTCGTGCAAATAGCTCCGCCGGATCCCCAACTGCGCATTCACCACCGGCGGATTGTAAAACACCACATACTTCTCCCCCGTGGGAGCCCCGCTCGAAGCAATCAGCTCAAACGGAGCCTCCATCAACTGCTCGGCCAGTTCCTTCGGATTGGCAATCGTCGCCGACGAACAGATGAACTGTGGCTTCGACCCGTAAAACTCACACAGCCGCTTCACCCGCCGGATGATGTTCGCCAGATGAGAACCGTATACGCCTCTATAATAATGGAGCTCATCAATCACGAAATACTTGAGGTTCTCGAAAAACTTGGCCCACTTGGTATGGTGCGGCAGAATCCCCGCATGCAGCATGTCCGGATTCGTGAACGCCACATTCGCCCGCTCGCGAATCGCTTTCCGCGCGTCCTGCGGCGTATCCCCGTCATAGGTGAACGCCCGTATCTCCGACCCCATCGCATTCACAGCCAGGTTAAACTCGACCAGTTGATCCTCTGCTAGAGCCTTCGTCGGAAACAGATAGAAAGCACGCGCGTTAGCATCGCCCAACAGATGGTTCAAAACCGGCAGATTGTAGCAAAGCGTCTTCCCGCTCGCCGTCGGCGTGACAATAACGGTGTTCTTCCCCTCCGCAATCCGGTCAAACGCCTCCCGCTGGTGCGAGTACAACCGCGCAATCCCCCGCCCCCGCAGCATCACCTGCAGCGGCTCCGCCACCGACGCAGGAATATCCGCATACTCACCAGCCTTCGCCGGCAAATGCCGCAATGCTCGTATGGGAGAATTCGGTTGGGCCATCCATTCCTGCATCCGCGCAAGAACGGCGTCCAAAGAGGGTTTATGAACCAGGGAGGACGAATCCGGCTCATCGGCAAACAGGTTCAAGTTCATGCTTTCGCCTTTTGTTTGCCAGTATAACCGAAATCGCTGTCAAAAAGTGTACCGCTACGACGCCCGAGCCTTCACCGTTCGCACAAACTCAAACCGCTCCAGCGTCGCCGCCACCGACGATGACTCCGCCAACTCCGTGCGCACCACCTTCCCCACGCACTTCAGCCGCACCGCCGTGCCCTTGTTCCCCGTCGGCAGCGTGATCATGAACTCAATCGGCTGCCCGATTTCCACCGGCACATCCGATTGAAACAACACGCCCCCCGAACTCAGGTTCACGGTCTCCCCTGTGCGGTCCACCGGTTGGGCTCCCGAGCGAATCAGTTCCACCGGTAGCCGGAGATCAAAGCGCTGGTTCTTTCGTTGGTCTTGCATGGCTCTAGTTCACTCTAAGGCGTAGTACGTAGTGCAGTCAATAGTCTCAGTACAGGAATACTAAAGTTTAGTACTAGTACCAATAGTGCATCCGATTCAGCCCGAAGTCAACCCCTTTGCAGGGGACTGCTACAATATCCCCAGGGGCGCCTTCCGCCCGGAACTGCTATCTTCCGGGCTACGTCTTCTCCATCGAGTCATGATTCGCAAAACCGGAAAAATCCTCTCGGGATTCGCCTTGCTCCTCATCGGAGCCATCCTGGCTTTGCCGCTTGTCCCCGGTCCCGGTATTCCTATCATGATCCTAGGCCTGGTCATTCTCTCCGAACACTTCCCGTGGGCCCGCCGCATCATCGATTGGGGAAAAGCCAAATTAGAAGGCGTCACGAAGAAACATCAACAGCCGACTCGGGTTGACAAAACTTGACACTTTTTCTGATTCTCCTCAGCCTCGCCTCCTGCCTTGCAGCCGAGACGTTCAGGGGAGTTGTGCGCTTCGACGGCCGCCCCATTCCCGGTGTCCTCATCGAGTCCCAATCCGCCCAAACCACCTCCGATGAATCCGGCGCCTGGACCCTCGATCTCCCACCCGGCGACCGTCAGCTCCGCATTTCGATGTTCGGCTTTGACCAACAAACCATCAGCATTTCCAACACTTCAGCAGAACTAGTGGAAGTCACACTGGAGCTGACCCCGAAACCGCAACTTCCGCCATCCCAGCCCACCAACGGCTACACCGAAGTCGTCATCCAGCAACTGCCCACCGACCTCTCCCCGGACCCTGCCCCGCCTCCCACCGATAGCGCCGCCGAAAGTTTCCTCCTCAGCGGCAGCCTCACCCACGCCCTCGCGCCCACCAATGCAGCCCCGGCCGAAGCGCAAATCGAAGCCGAACAGTCCCGCCCCGCAAATTTACAAAACGAACCCAACGGCCTCAGTAAGAAAGGAAAGATCAAAGCCAAACCAGCCCGCGCCGGCAAAGGCGTCAAAGCCACCCGCGCCGGCAATCGCCGCAAGAAAAAAGCGCTCGATGCCTTCCGAGGCTCCGCCACCTGGAACTTCCGTGACTCGGCCCTCGACGCCCGCCCCTTCTCCATCACCGGACAAACCATCCCCAAACCCGACTACGCCCAACACCGCTTCGGCGTCTCCTTCGGAGGACCGATCACAACCGGATCCACTTTTTTTGTCAGCTACACCGGAGCCCGCAGTTCGAACCCCTTCCATGCCGTCGCCACCCTGGCCGATGCCCGCGAACGCTCCGGCGACTTCTCGGCCTCCTCCACCCGCCTCCCGGTGACCATCTACGATCCCACCACCCGCCAGCCTTTCCCCGGCAACCGTATCCCAACATCGCGAATCGATTCCGCCGCCCGCGGCCTGCTCCCCTTCATCCCGCTCCCCAATCAGCCCGGCAAAATCCAGAACTACCAGTACGCCACTGCCGCCGATCAGGATCGCAACGACCTGACAACCCGCATCAGCCACACCCTCGCTCCCAAATCCCGCATCGGACTCAACCTGCAATCGCAAAGCCGCTCCGGCACCCAGGCCCTGCCCTTTACATTTTTTGACACGAATTCCAGCCGCGGACTCAATCTCGAAGCCACCCATACGCAAACGTTAAACCGCCGTACGGTAAACAGCCTGCGATTCCAATACAACCGTAACCGCAATAACCTCACCCCGTTCTTCGCCAACTCCCGCAACGTCGCCGCCGAACTCGGCATCCAGGGCACTTCCCCTGACCCCATCAACTACGGCCCCCCCAACCTCAACTTCACCAACTTCGGCAATCTCACCGACGGCAGCCCGAACCTGCGCCGCGATCTCACCCTCGCCTTCTCCGAAGGACTCACCCACGTCCACGGCAAGCACAACCTGTCCTTTGGCGGCGACTTCCGCCGTCTCCACCACGATGTCCGCACCGACCAGAATGCCCGCGGCACCTTCACCTTTTCCGGACTCCGCACCAGCGGCTTCGATGCCCGCGGCAATCCCCTGCCCGGCACCGGCTTCGATTTCGCCGATTTCCTCCTCGGCCTGCCCCAGTCCGGCTCCGTCCGCTATGGTTCGTCCGACAACGCGTTCCGCGCCCACTCCTATTCTTTATACGGGCAGAACGACTGGCGCCTCTTGCCGAACTTCAGCGTGAACCTCGGACTCCGCTACGAGTACTTGAGCCCGTTCCGCGAGCAGCGCGGCCAGATGGCCAACCTCGACATCGCCCCCGGATTCACCGGAGTGGCCGTCGTCACCCCCGGCCAGCAGGGCCCCTACAGCGGCCAGTTCCCCGACACCCTGATCGAGCCCGACCGCAACAACCTCAGCCCCCGCATCGGCCTCGCCTGGAAACCTTCCCCGCGCCGCCCGCTCACCGTTCGCGGCGCTTACGGAATCTACTACAATAGTAGAGTATATACCAACTTCGCTACCCGCCTCGCCTCCCAGCCCCCCTTCGCCCGCACCAGCACCGTCAACACCAGCAACGCCCGCCCCCTCACCCTCGAAGACGGCTTCACCACCGCCCCCACCCAGACCATCCGCAACACCTTCGCCGTTGACCGGGGCTACCGCATCGGCTACGCCCAGAACTGGAACTTCTCCGTCCAGCACGAGCTGCCCCGCTCCTTCGTCCTCGAAGCCGCCTACCTCGGCGTCAAGGGCACCCGCCTGGACATCCAGCGCCAGCCCAATCGAGCCGCCCCCGGCTCGCAGCTCGATGCCGAAACCCGCCGCCTCATCGGCAACGCCGTCGGCTTCACCTTCGATAGCGCCGAAGGCAATTCCATCTATCACGCCGGCCAGGCCAAGCTCACCCGCCGCTTCCGCCGGGGAACGTCGATGAGCGCCCTCTACACCTACGGCAAGTCCATCGACAACGTGTCCACCTTCGGCGGAGGCGGCAACGTCGTCGCCCAGGATGACCGCAACCTCGCCAACGAGCGCGGCCTCTCCACCTTCGACCGCCGCCATTCCCTGGCCCTCAACTACTTCCTCATGTCGCCCTTCGCCCAAGGCCGTTTCACCAAGGACTGGACCCTCAGCGGCACCATGGTCCTCCAATCGGGCAATCCGTTCACCGCCCGCGTCCTCGGCAACCGCTCTGATTCCAACGGCACCGGAGTCATCGGCAGCGGCCGCGCCGACGCGACAGGCATTCCCGCCTTGGGCGGCGAAGGCTACTTCGAACTCGGCGCCTTCACCATACCGCCCCCCGGCCGCTTCGGCAATGCCGGCCGCAACACCATCCCCGGGCCATCGTCGCTGGTCTTCGGCGTCGCCTTCGGCCGCACCTTCCGCTTCACTGACCGCAAGCGCATGGACTTCCGCCTCGAAAGCCAGAACGTCTCCAATCACGTCAACATCAGCGGCATCAACGGCGTCGTCAACTCGCTCAACTACGGGCTCGCCACCGCCGCCCTACCCATGCGCGCCATCTCCGGACTCCTGAGGTTCCGCTTCTGATGCGCCGCGCCCTCGCCTGCCTCCTCATCGCCGGACTGCTCACTGCCCAGCAGGAGATCGTCTTCCGCACCGAGACGAACCTGATCGTCGTCAACGTCACCGTGCGCGACTCCGCCGGACGCCCCATCGAAGGCCTCACGCGCGAGGACTTCCAGCTCTTCGAAGACGACAAGCCGCAGCAGATCTCCGTCTTCGAACTCCAGAAGCTCGGCACCGACCCGCTGCCCGCCATCGCAGTCCCCATCCAGCAAGAGCCCAAAGAACCGGCCCCTGAACCAGCCCAGCCCGAGACCGCAAAGCCCGAAACCAAGGACAAGCGACTCATGGTCCTGTTCTTCGATTTCTCCGGCATGCCCGTCGCCGAGCAGGTCCGCTCACAGGACGCCGCCATCCAATTCCTTGAGAAGCAGATGACCGCCTCTGACCTCGTCTCGCTGATGACCTTTTCCGCCGACCTGCGCCTGGTCCAGGATTTCACCGCCGACCGCGAGGCATTGGTCACCGCCATCCGCGCCTTCCGCACCGGCGAAGGCACGGACCTGGCTGCCACCGATGACGCGCCCGCCGAAGAAGACGAGGACGACGGCAACATTCTCTTCTCCGCCGACGACTCCGAGTTCAGCCTCTTCAACACCGACCGCAAGCTCAGTGCGCTCGAAGCGGCCGCCCGCCAGCTAGGCACGTACCCGGAAAAGAAAGCGCTCGTCTATTTCTCGAGCGGCGTCAGCAAGACCGGCACCGAAAACCACTCGCAGTTGCGAGCCACCGTCAATGCCGCGGTCAAAGCCAACGTAGCCATCTACGCGCTCGATGCCCGGGGGCTGGTCCCCAGCGCGCCAGCCGGCGATGCCTCGAAAGCCTCGCCTTCGGGCAAGGATCTCTTCAGTGGCCTGTCGATGAAGAAGCAGCGCGACAAGTTCCAGGATCAGCAGGAAACCCTCTACTCACTGGCCGCCGATACCGGAGGCAAAGCCCTCCTCGACAGCAATGACCTCAGCACCGGCATCCGCCAGGCGCAGCGCGACATCAACACCTACTACCTGCTCGGCTACTACAGCACGAACCCCGAGCCCGACGGGCGCTTCCGCAAGATCCGTGTCCGCGTGTCGCCTACGCTCAAGGCGAAGCTCGATTACCGCCCCGGCTACTTCGCGCCCAAGGTCTGGAAGAGCTTCACCAAGGAAGACAAGGAACGCCAGCTCGAAGAGGCCATGCAACTCGGCAGTCCGGCCACTGACCTGCCCGTCGCCCTCGAAGTCAATTACTTCCGCATGGACAAAGCGCAGTTCTTCGTTCCCATCGCCGTGAAGATCCCCGGCGCGGAGATCGTGCTCGCCAGGAAGGGCGGCAGCGAGCAGGCCGAACTCGATTTCCTCGGCCAGGTGCGCGATGCCAAAAACCGAGTGATGGGCAGCGTGCGCGACACCATCCGCGTCAAGCTCAGCGCCGAGAACGCAGCCCTGCTTGCCGAGCGGCATCTGCAATACGACACCGGCTTCTCGCTCCCGCCCGGCGAGTACAAGCTGAAGTTCCTCGCCCGCGAGAACGCCTCCGGCAAGATGGGCGCCTTCGAAACGCAGTTCACCGTGCCCGACCTCAATGCGGCAGCGGATGCCGTGCGCATGAGTTCGGTCGTCTGGAGCAATCAACGCGAACCGCTTAGCGCGGAGATCGGCGCGGCGGAAAAATCGAAGAAGGCCACGGCGCGCCATCCGCTCATCGCCAATGGCCATAAGCTCGCGCCCAGCATCACGCGCGTCTACCGCCGCAACCAGCGCCTCTACGTCTATTGCGAGGTCTACGACACGCCGAGCGTCGCCGCCAACCTCACGCTCTACCGCGGCAAGCAGCGCGTCTTCGAATCGGCCCCCATCCACATCCAGCAACACGCCCCCAACCGGGGCGAAACCCTGCCGCTGCAGTTCCAGGCCGCGCTCGCGCAGTTGAAGCCCGGCAGCTACACCGCGCAGATCAATGTCGTCGACGAACAGGGCCGCCGCTTCGCCTGGTCGCGCGCGCCGCTACTGCTGCGCGATTGATTCCGCGGGAACATCCGCACGCTCATATCCGTTACACCACATAAGGCCATGACGACACTCTTGCGCGAACTGCGCTTTGCCGCACGCACATTGACCAAGGACTGGCGCTTTTCCGCCACCGTCCTCTTCACGCTCGCTCTCTGCGTGGCGGCCAACAGCTCCGTGTTCACCATCGTCTATTCGGTGCTGCTGCGTCCCTTGCCCGTGCCCGGGGCGGAACAACTGATCCTGATGTCGAATCAATACCCGAAAGCGGGCGTCGGCGACAGCCGCAACAGCGCCGTGGGCGATTACTATGACCGCCGCAAGCAAGTGACCACACTCTCCGCGCAGGCGCTCTTCCGCAATGTGTCGCACGTCATCCGCCAGGACGATGCGCCCACTCCCGTCTCGGGCCTGGGTGTCACTCCGACCTTGTTCCCGCTGCTCGGTGTCAGCCCCGCCGCGGGCCGGGTATTTACCGATGCCGAAGGCGAGCAAGGCAACGAGCGCAAAGTCATCCTCAGCCATGCACTGTGGCTGAAGATGTTCGGCGGAGACCGCTCAGCGATCGGCAAGGAACTGCGTCTCAGCGACCGCCCGTACACCATCATCGGTGTGATGCCGCGCGATTTCCAGTTCTTCGACTCGGAAGTCCGCTATTGGATTCCCGTCACCTTCACGCCGGAAGAACAGAAAACGCACCACAGCAACAATCACTTCCACATCGGACGGCTGGCGCCCGGCGCCGGCATCGCGCAAGTGAAGTCTCAGGTGGACGCCATCAATCAGGCCAACCTCGATCTGTACCCCCAATTCCGCGAGGCGCTCCTCAACGCCGGCTTCTACACGCGCATTGACCGGCTGCAGGATCTGATGGTGCGCGATGTGCGCGACACGCTCTACCTGCTGTGGGGCGGCGCGCTCTTCGTGCTGCTGATCGGAGCAGTGAACATCGCCAACCTCACGCTGGCGCGGATGAACCAGCGCCGCAAGGAGATCGGCACGCGCATCGCCCTCGGCGCGGGGCAGTGGCAGGTGGCGCGGCAGTTGCTGGTGGAGAATCTGCTGCTCGCGGGCGTGGGCGGAGCAGCGGGCGTGCTGCTGGCCGGCGTCACCGTGCAGGCTCTGGGAACGCTGGGCCTCGACCGCTTTCCGCGCGCCGCCGAGGTACACATGGATCTGCCCGTGGCAGCATACTCGCTGGCCATTGCGCTAGCCATCGGATTGTTGATCGGCCTCATTCCGTCCGCGGGAGTCTTCCGTGCGAGCCTCGCCGCCGTGATGCAGGAATCGAGCCGCGGGGGAACGAGCGGACGCCGTTCCCGCCTCGTGCGCCAGGCATTGGTCGTGGCGCAGGTGGCCGTGGCGTTTGTGCTGCTCGCCGGATCGGGCTTGCTGCTGGCAAGCTTCCGCAACCTGCTCGATGCCGATCCCGGCTATCGCACCACCGATGTGCTCACCGTCTCCACCAGCGCCATTCAGGCGTCGCGGCAAGGCGATGCCGCGCTGCGCGGATTCATGCAACGGTCACTCACTGCCTTGCGCGCCATCCCCGGCGTACGCTATGCCGGCGCCACCGACGCCATCCCGCTTGGCGGGAACTACAACGATAGCGTCACCCTCGCCGAAGGCTATGTGATGCAGCCCGGTGAATCGGTGATCTCGCCGCATCAGGTCACGGTCACCCCTGGCTATCTGGAGGCAATGGGCGTGCGGCTGCTGCGCGGCCGCATGCTGAGCGACGAAGACCGCGCCGATGCGCGGCTGGCCATCGTCATCGAAGAACGCCTTGCCCGCAAGTTCTGGCCCAACAGCGATCCGATCGGGCGGCGCATGTTCCGCCCCGAGAGCCCCGATCTGCAGCCCGCTCCCAATCAGAAGTGGATGACCGTGGTGGGTGTGGTTGGCGACACCAAGTTGACGAACCTCGAAGACAAGGGCAACGTCAATGGTGTTATTTACACCCCTTACGACCAGCGTCCGCGCATGTCAGTTACGTTTGCCCTGCACGCGCCGGGAGCATTGGACAGCGTGGCCTCGGCAGCGCGCCGCGCCCTGGCGGAGGTGGATCCGTCGCTCGCGCTGTTCGACGTGCGCACGATGGACGACCGCGCGCGGCTGTCGCTCGCCTCGCGCCGCATGGCGTTGACGCTGGCCATGGGCTTCGCCGTGCTGGCGCTGACGCTATCGGCGGTGGGCATCTTTGGCGTGCTGTCGTATCTGCTCTCGCAGCGGATGCGCGAGATCGGTATTCGCATGGCCATGGGCAGCACGGCCGGCGCCATCTTCCGCATGTTTCTGCACGAGGGATCGGTGCTGATTGGCGCGGGGCTCGCTCTCGGCATTGCTGGAGCGGCGGCGCTCGAACGGGCCATCGCCACGCAGGTCTACGGCGTGGCTGCCTTCGATCCCATGGTGATGCTGCTGGTGGCGCTGCTGCTCGGCGTGGTGGCCTTCTCTGCCTGTGCGTTGCCGGCACGGCGGGCGATGACGGTCGATCCGGTGTCGGTGCTCCATGAGTGAGGATGTACAATGTTCGAATCGTGCTGCTTTCCCTAACGCTGGTTCTTCTTCTTAATGCGCTGCCCGCCGCCGACTGGAGCCAGTTCCGCGGCTCGAACGGGACCGGCGTGGGCGATGCCACTGCCCTGCCCTCGGCCATCGGCCCGACGCAGAACGTAGCCTGGAAGGCCGAACTGCCGCCGGGACATTCTTCGCCCATCGTCAGCGGCAACCTCATCTTTCTGACTGCGGCCGAAGGCGGCTCACGCGTCGATGCCGGCAGGCAGAAGGTAGTGGACGAAGGCGGCCGGCTCATCACCATCGCGCTCGACCGCGCGACGGGCAAAGTCCTCTGGCGGCAGCCCGCGCCGCGGCCGCGCCTGGAGCGCTATCAGCCCACCAATTCGCCGGCTTCTCCCACGCCGGCAAGCGACGGCGAAAATGTCTACGTATTCTTCGGGGATTACGGTCTGATTTCTTATACGCATTCGGGAAAAGAGCGCTGGAAAGTGCCGCTCGGCCCGTTCAATAACGTGAACGGGCATGGCTCCTCACCGATCGTTTTCGGGGATCTTGTGGTGCTGGTCTGCGATCAGGACACGGGCTCCTATATGATCGCCGTGGACAAGAAAACAGGGCGGACGAAGTGGAAGACCGCGCGCCCGGAGGTGACCCGCAGCTACGTGACTCCCGCGGTCTATCAGCCCGCCTCAGGCCCCGCCGAACTGATTGTCCCTGGGGCGTTCCAGGTCATTTCCTACTATGCGGCGACGGGCGAGAAAGCGTGGTGGGTGCGGGGCTTTTCCTGGCAGCCGAAGTCCGTGCCCGTGGTGGACGGGGACCGCATTTATGTCCATTCCTGGGAAGGGGGCGGCGAGGCGGAGACGCCCACCGAGACTCCGGACTTCGCGGCCACACTCAAGGTCTACGATGCCAACAAGGACGGCAAACTGGCCGAGGCTGAAGCCGACCCGCGCATTCAGAAGACCTTCTACACGCTCGACCTCGATTCGAGCGGGGCGCTCGATGAAGGGGAATGGAACTACTACCGTGCCAAGCGCGCATCCCGCAATACGTTGCATGCCATCCGTGGCGGAGGCAAGGGGGATGTGACGCAATCGCATGTGGAATGGTCCATGATGAAGTTTCTACCCAACTGTCCATCGCCGCTGCTGTATCAGGGGGTGCTGTACCTGATCAAGGACGGGGGTATTCTGACGGCGGTGGATCCGAAGACGGGGAAGATACTGAAGCAGGGACGGCTGCCGGGGGCAGTAGATACCTACTACGCGTCGCCGGTGGCGGCGGCGGGTAAGCTGTTCTTTGCGAGCCAGCAGGGGAAGTTTACGGTGGTGGAAGCCGGGGCGGAATGGAACGTGTTGTCCACGCAGGACTTTGAGGAGGAGATCTTCGCCACCCCTGCCATTGCGGGGAACAACATCTATGTCCGTACGCGCTCAGCGCTGTACTGTTTCCGGCCGGTCCCTTAGTAAGATTTGCGAACGGGCGTGAGGCGGTCCACCAGCGCCTCGATCTGGCGCGCTTCGTGGGTCACTTGGATGTTCGGAGCATTGCCGTTCGGCCCCGGAATGGTGGCCAGTTTCAGCAAGCTCAGTTGGAAGCCCAGGTGATTGGTGAGATCAATGGTCGACTGCGTCATACGTCCTCTCATCGGCTGACTTTGGAAAAACTGTAGGAGATACGGGTACCGGTCCAGAACCCAGAGCTGGTTGGGTGGGATTCAAGGACTTGGCTTTCGCCTCGTAGTGGAAGGTAACTTCAGGCGGGTGATTCCCTTTGGTCAAGGGAGGGGAGTGAAACCAGCAGGTGCAACCCTATGCTCTGCTCTCCGGCCGATACCCTACGCTTCCTACGCCTGCTAGGAAAGCAGTCCGGGTGCCAAACAGCAAGCCATTTATAATCAATACTTTAACAGATTTACAGGAAGCGGCCTCCCGCTTCGGAACCCATTATGAAGCAACGCGGTGCCGTTTTGACATCCAGCGCGACCAGGCCAACAGCAGCAACCCGGCCGCCACCAGCAGCAAGCTGGGCAGGTCCGGGGTGGCTCCGAGAAAGGCAGTCGGCAGATCGGCGAGGTTGCCACGGATGACAAAGTGTCCACTGGGGTTGCGGAAGTCCACCAGCAACGACACCGGGGATTCCATGTCGGGCATATGCTCTACGGCGAAGGCCTGGACAGGGCCTTCGGCGCGGCTGGCGGCCCAGAGGATGGACTGGTCGACGCTCGGTTTCTCCAAAGCGCGCGACGGGGCGGCGTTCTCCCGCGCGGCAACGCCGGCATCCCGTTCCGCCTGAATGCGGTCCCACAGGCTGGTAATCAGGTAATTGTCCTCACCGGGGGCGAAGAACGACCGGAACGCGCCGGAGGTTTCCTCGATCAGCGGGTCTTGCCATGCCACACTCGTAATGGGAGACGCGGCCAGCGCGCTCCCGCCTCCGATCCCCAGCAACAGACACACGAAGGTCCATCGAGACATAGCTCGGCGCTCCTTTGCGATTTGTATGAGATGGACACGCGGGGTCCGTATCCGGAAGGGGAGAATTGCTTCCTATTATAAGCGCCGCCGCACCAAAATGCCAAGCGGTTTCTGAGTTGATTTCTTATACAATCCCGTTACAGTTCGCTCGCCTTCGGACCTGCATGGAAGAGCAAATAGAGCGAAGGGAGCACGAGCAAGGTCAGTACCGTGGCCGAAACCAAGCCGCCGATGATGACCACGGCGAGCGGGCGCTGCACTTCCGAGCCGATGGCGTGCGACAAGGCCATGGGCAGCAGGCCGAGCATGGCGAGCAGCGAAGTCATCAAGACGGTGCGCAGGCGCGACTGCGCGCCATCGAAGACCGCGTCGCGGGCGGCGCGGCCCGCTTCGCGCAATCCGTCGAAGTGGCTCACCATGACGACGCCGTTGAGCACCGCCTGTCCGAACAAGGCAATGAATCCGATGGCCGCCGACACGCTGAGGTGAATGCCGGTGAGATAGAGCGCGAGGATTCCGCCCACGAGAGCGAAGGGAACATTGAGCAGGATGAGAAAGGCGCTCTTGACGGTCTTGAAGGCTTCAAACAACAGCACGAAGATGAGCACAATGCTGACGGGAATGATCATCAACAGGCGCCCCATGGCGCGCTGCTGATTCTCAAACTCGCCGCCCCAGGTGATGGAGTATCCCGGAGGAAGCTTCAACTTCGCGTTGACGACGCTTTGCATTTCCTCGACGAGGCTGCCCATGTCGCGGCCTTTGATGAAGACACCGATGGCGGCGGTGTTGCGGCCGTTCTCGCGGCTGATGTTGAGCACGCCTTCGTGGAAGCCGATGCGGGCGACCTGATCGAGGGGAACCCGGGAGTGGTCGGGGGCCTCGATGAGGAGTCCGCGCAGATCCTCGACGTTGTTGCGGTCCGCATCGCGGAGGCGGACGACCACTCCGAACTTCTTCTCGCCTTCCCAGATTTCGGTGGCGGCGTGGCCGCCGAGGGCGGTTTCGACGACGTCTTCGATATCGGCGATGTTGAGGCCGTATTTGGAGGCCCGCTCACGGTCGACTTCGATCTGGAGTTGGGGGATGCTGCCGGCGCGGTCGACGAAGGCGCGGCCGACACCGCGGACGGGAGTGATGACGTCGAGCAGGTCGTCCATCTCCTTTTTGAGGGTGGCGGAGTCATCCCCAAACATTTTGATGACAATTTGTCCATCGATTTGCGAGATGGATTCGAGGACGCTATCGCGAATGGGTTGCGAGAAAGAGGGCTTGATGCCGGGAAGATCGTCGAGCGTTTTCTCCATCTGCGCGATGAGACCTTCCTTCGATACATGTTTGCGCCATTGTGTTTCCGGCTTGAGATCGACGAGCACCTCGGACATGTTGATGGTTTTCGGGTCGGTACCGTCGTCGGGGCGTCCGGCCTGGGAGACGACACGGGACACTTCGGGAATCTTGAGCAATGCGCCGCGGGCGCGGTGCAAAGAGCGATTCACTTCGGACGGCGAAATGCCGGGTGGGAGGGTGAAGTTGATCCAGATGGAGCCTTCGTTGAGTTCGGGCAGAAACTCGGAGCCTAAGTGGGGAATGAGCGCGAGGGATCCGGCCAGTGCGACGCAGGCAAGCGCCAACACAATGGCCGGCCGGTCGAGGGCGATGTTGAGGGCGCGGCGGTAGATACGGAGCGCGAAGCGAACGAGGAAGTTCTCGTGCTCCGGAGGCGTGCGCTTCATGAGATAGACGCAGAGCACGGGCACGAGGGTGAGGGAGAAGAGTAGCGAACCGATCAGGGCAGAAACGATGGTGTAGGCCATGGGCGCGAAGATGCGGCCTTCGTGGCGCTGCAGGGTAAAGATGGGCAGGTGGGCGAGGATGATGATGAGCATCGAGAAGAAGGTGGGCCGTCCGACCTGCGCGGCGGATTCGGCCACCAGTTCCTGGAACGAGCTGTATTTGCCGCGCTCGTGCGATGCGGTGCGGAAGATGTTTTCGACAACAATGACCGCGCCATCGACGATGATGCCGAAGTCCATTGCGCCGAGCGAAAGCAGGTTGGCGGGGATGCCCTTGATGGAGAGTCCGATGAACGTGGCGAGGAGAGACAGCGGGATGACGATGGCGACGATGGCCGCGGGCTGGATGCGGCCCAGGAAGAGAAACAGAACGATGCAAACCAATGCGGCCCCTTCGGCGAGGTTCTTGAAGACCGTGCGCAGCGTGTTGCCGATGAGCCAGGCGCGATCGTAGTAAGGGACGAGTTCGACGCCCTTGGGAAGAATTGAGCGATTCAGCTCATCGATTTTGGCTTTGACTCCTTCGAGCACGACGGAGGGGTTTTCGCCCTTGCGCATGAGGATGGTGCCGTTCACGATGTTGTCATTGGCGTCGATGCCGACCATGCCCTGGCGCTGCTGATTGCCGGTTTCGACGGTGGCGACATCGCCGATGAGCACCGGGACGCCGTTGCGCTCGGTGACGACCACGCGGCGGATGTCGGCGGGAGAACTCAGCAGGCCCATGCCACGGACGATAAACTGCTGCTCGCCCTGTTCGATGTAGCCACCGCCGGCGTTCCTGTTGCCGCGCTGCAGCGCCTCGATCATCTGTTGCAGGGAGACGCCGAGGGCGCGCATGTGGGTGAAATCGGGCACCACCTGGTATTGCTTGATGAAGCCGCCGCGCGGCACGACATCGGCGACGCCGGGCACCATTTTCAGGTTGCGCTGCACCACCCAATCCATCATGCTGCGCAGTTCCATGGCGTCGTAGCGGTCCGACTTGAGATACACGCGATAGATTTCGCCGATGGGGCTGGAGAGCGGCGCCAGTTCGGGGCGTACGCCTTCGGGCAGATCGACGGTCTGCAAACGCTCGATGACCTGCTGGCGGGCAAAGTAGTTGTCCGCGTCGTCGTCGAAGGTGATGTAGGTGGAGGACAATCCGAACTGCGTATGGGAGAACAGGCGTACCGAGTGGGGGAGGCCGCTGAGGGCGATTTCGAGGGGAATGGTGACCTGCTTTTCCACCTCTTCGGCGGCGTGTCCGGGATACAAGGTGACGACGGTCACCTGGACGTCGGTGACATCGGGGAAGGCCTCAATGGGCAGGGAGCGGAACGCCGAGATGCCGGCGCCCAGAAACACGGCCAGCAGCAGGAAGACGAACAGCGGCTGGTGGACCGCGAAGTAGATGAGCTTGCGAAGCATCGGATTCTAGAGGGCGCCTTTCAGATAGACGGCGCCTCGCGTGACAATGCGATCGCCTGCTTTCAGCCCTACGGAGACGGCGTACCCGTCGTCGCGCCGCTTTCCGAGTTCGATCTGGCGGAGGGAAAAATGGCCGCGGGATTCCTCGACGAAGACGTGGTCTTTGTCGCCGATGCGCACGACGGCGGCTTCGGGAATCCAGGCCGCGGGGGCGAGGCCCTGCACATAGCGCATGCGTCCGAACATCTGTGGGCGCAGGCGGCCGCCGGGATTCTCCAGTTCCGCATTCACCTTGATGGTTCGGGTTTCCTTGTCGGCCATGTCGGCGATGCGCGTGACTCGGCCATGGAAGAGCTCGCCGGGGTAGGCGACCAGTTCGAGAATGGTGGAGCCGCCCACGCGATACTGGCGGATCTGGCTTTCGGGCACTTCGGAGGTGGCCCAGACGCGGCTGAGGTCGGAGATGGTGAGGATGGGGGTGCTGGTTTCGTTGCGGAACTCGCCGGCGACGACATTGACATCCAGCACCTTGCCGGAAATGGGCGCGGTGACAATCACCTGCTGCTGCGATTTGCCGGCCTTGAGGCCGAGGAACTCGAGCTTGCGCTGCGCCTGCAAGCGTGAGCTGCGCGCCTGTTCGAGGTTGGCCTGGGCAAGGGTGTGCACGGTGGTGGCGGCGAGCGCTTCTTTCTGCGCCACGGCCTGATGCTCGAACAGATCGGTGAGGCGGGTGAGATCGGCACTGGCCTTGGCGACGGCGATTTCGGCCTGGCGGACGGCGTTGTCGGCCTGCACGTAGGAGGCTTCGGCATCGGCGACGGCGGGGCCTTCGACGGTGGCCACGGGCTGGCCGGCAGTGACGGCGTCGCCGAGTTGCACCATCACCTTGACGACACGGCCGGGCACGGGCAGCATGGCGCGGCCGATGCGGTTGGGATTTGCTTCGATGAGTGCGGGTGCGCTGGCATCTTCCACGGGCACCGGAACTACGCGCACTTCCTCCACTGACATTTCGCGTAGTTCCGGGGCGTTCGGCCCGAGAATGACCTTCTTCGGACCATCGACCGGCGTTTCCATGGGCGGGGGGGCGGGCGCCGCAGCGGCTGTCTCGTCCGCTTTTGTCGACTCCGTTCCGCTCTTTCCGCATCCCGCCAAGGCTGCGGCCATCGTTATCAGGGCCAGCACGGGCCGGTTCATGATTCCATTCCTCCCCATCGTCAAAAGGCGCTCACGGACGTGCCGGAGACGGCGTCGATCCAATACAGGCTGCGGGCATAGTTGGCGCGCGCTTCATAGAGCGTCACCATGGCGTCGTTGAAGGCGCGCTGGGCATCGAGGAACTCGATGAGGCTTGCTTCGCCGCGGCGGTAGGAATACTCGGTGGTGTCGCGCACCTGGCGGGCGCGCCCCATCATGTTGCTCTCGACGTTGGCGAGCAGTTCGCTCGATACGGAGTACTGGCGGTAGGCCTTGTCGACTTCGTTGCGAATGCGCGCGGCGAGCGCTTCGTTGCGTGCGCCGGCGAGGTTGATCTCGCGTTGGGCGCGGGCGATCTCACCCTGGTTCTTGTTGAAGATCTTGAGCGGCATGCTGAAGTAGACACCCATGGAACTGCCCGAAATGCCCCAGGCACGCTGGAAGGTGTACTCGGTTCCGACGACGAAATCCACTTTGCCGTTGGCCAGTTGGAGGCGCAGATCGGCACGCGAGGCGGCCTGCGATTGCTGCCCGGAAAGATAGTCGGGGCGCTTTTCGAGGGCCATGCGCGCGATCTCCTCGCGTCCGGAAGAGAGCGTGTCGCGGCGCAGTTCGCCGGTGACATCGAACGCCGCCGTGCCTTCCTTGCGCCCCATTAACTGCTGGAGTTGCAGCTTCGCCTGATCGAGTTGCAATTCCGCCTGCTGCACCGATGTCCGGTATTGATGGGCCGCGAGGCGCGAGCGCTCCAGTTCCACCTGCGCCAGATCGCCGTTCTTGAGACGGGCTTCATTGATGGTGACGACGCCTTCCAGGCTGCGCAGATTCTCGCGGGCCAACAGCAGCCGCTCCTTGGCTTGGAGGATATCGACAAAGGCGCTCTGCACGGCGTAGATGATTTGCCGCATCGCCTCGCGGACTTCCAACCCGGTGAGCGTCTTCTGTTCCTTGGCCAGCGCGATGCGTTCTTCGCGCTTGTGGCCGCGCTCGATGGGGAAGTCGGTATGGATGTTCATCTGATTGGGGCCGAGCGGCGTGTCGGGCGAATACGTGGCGCCCAGCAGATTCAAGGTTTGGCCACCGATGGTGAGCACCGGATTGGGCCGCAGGCGTGCGGCGATCTCTCGCGCTTCAGCCACGGGGATATTCAGCTTGTCGGCGGCAAGGTCGAGGTTCTTCCGGATGGCTTCCTGGATGGCCGAATCCAGGGTCACCACGTCCGGCGGCGAGGCGGGCTGGCCGCGCAACGAAAGGACGAACAGAAGTCCAAAGAACGGCAGGCAAAGGCGCACCACTCCATTTTTGGAGAGGGAGTGCGGAAAGACACTAGCCTCGAACCAGGAAATTGCGGCGGCTTGACGCGTGCAGGCGGACCCCCCGCAGGGTGGCTTTTCTCCCCTGCGCGGGGGATACGTGGAATGGCGGCGCGCGCTTTTCTCCCCTGCCCATGGGATGCGCTTGCGGCGGCGTTTCGGGCCACAATGAAGATAGCCTGGCATGCAGAAAGCTGAATTGAATGCGTCGAATTCCCCGGTGGGCCTTGTCGTCGATCCGCCGATGTCGCCGCGGCGCGTCACGAATATCGCGTTGGTGGGATTTGGATTGCTGGTGGGGTTGGTGCTGCTGGCAGCCTTCCTGGGCTATCGCGGCTCGGTGCAGATACAGGAGACGGCGCAGGATCTGATTCGCGAGGATCCGTTACGCAGTGGCCGCGCGGCGCAACTGGAGGCGCGCATTGAGCAGCAATCGCAGGAACTGATTGACCAACTGGCGTGGGTGCTGGGGTTGTGCTTTCTGCTGGCGGCGGGCACGGGAGCGATGACGGTGGTGATTATCCGCCGGGCCTTTGCCAAGCTGGAGTGGCAATCGAAGGAACTGGCGCACGTCTCCTGGCACATGATCGACGGCCATGAAAAAATGGCACGCCGTTTCTCGCACGAGATGCACGATGAGCTGGGGCAATCGCTGAGCGGACTGCGGCGCCTGCTGAGCCGCGGAGGCGACGGGGACTTGAGTGAAGTGCGCCAGGAATGCATTTCCATCGTCGATGAAGTGCTGCAAAGCGTACGCAAGCTTTCGCAGGCGCTGCGGCCGGTGATCCTGGACGACTTCGGTTTGGATTCGGGACTGCGCTGGCTGTGCGAGCGATTCTTACAGCGCACGCGCATTGCCGTGGAATATAGCTCCAATTTCACGGCACGGCTGGATGAATCGCTGGAAACGCATTTGTTTCGCATCGCACAGGAGGCACTGACCAACATTGCGCGCCACTCGCAAGCCACGGCGGCATGGATGGACTTGCACGTCTCACCGGGGCGCGTGCGGCTGACCATCGCCGACAACGGGATGGGTCTGACGGCGCAGGGGACCGAGACGAAGGGGCCGAGCCTGGGCATGGTGGGCATGCGCGCCCGCGCCCGCCAGGTGGACGGCGAACTGCTGGTGGAGAATCGCAAGGAGGGAGGATTGCGGATTCAGGTGGATGCTCCCCTGCGTTCCGCGCACACGCATGCCGAACACGAAGATCCGAGTCTTGTTAGCTGACGACCACACGATTCTGCGCAAGGGCGTGCGCATGCTGATCGATTCGCAGCGCGATATGGAAGTGGTGGGCGAAGCACGGACAGGATACGCCGCCATCGAAGAGGCGCGGCGCCTGCGCCCCGACGTGATCGTGATGGACGTGTCCATGCCCGATCTGAACGGCATCGAGGCCACGCGGCAGATTTGCGATGAGGCCAGCGCGCCGAAGGTGGTGGCGCTGAGCATGCACAAGGATTCGGTGTATGTACGGGAGATTCTGCGGGCCGGCGCGCGCGGCTATCTATTGAAAGAATCCGAAGACGAAGACCTGCTGAAAGCGATCCGGTCGGTGTATCGCGGCGAGGCATTCCTGAGTCCGGCCATCTCGGACGCAGTGTTGACGGACTACCGGCGGCATGTATCGAATCCGGTGGATCTGCTGACGAGCCGCGAGCGCGAAGTGCTGACACTGATCGCCGACGGGAAGACGAACAAAGAGATCGCCAATCTTCTCAACCTGAGCGTCTATACCGTCGAATCGCACAGGGGCAGCGTGATGGAGAAGCTGAACCTGCACAACTCCGGAGACATTATCCGCTTCGCGCTACGCAACGGGCTGGTGCACTAGCGGTTGACGTAGAAGGGCGAAGACCAGGCGATCTCGGGATCGCCATCGGGGTTTTCGGGATCGCGCTGGAAGACGCGCAAGTAGTAATAAGACCGTCCGGGCTTGGGTTCGCTGTCACGCCAGTTGAGGGTCGCCTGGCGCGCATTGGGGCGCGTCGTGTAGACGTACTTGCCGTCCTTGACGACATCGATGCGGAGGATGGTGTCCGGCGCGTCGATGGTGGCATCGATTTGAATGGGCGCTTGCGACTTCCACTCCTCGCCGGGCATGTGCCCTTGCGCGCTTGCCTTGAGCAGGATTTCGTCGCTGGCAGCGAAGGTGCGGCGCGCGTACATGCCGTCGAGGACGCCTTCGCGATTGACCTGCTCCACCCAGACGCCGGCCCAGGAGTTGTGCGTCGAGCCGTGATCGCTGAACGAGACGAAGCCGTAGGTGTTGCCATTGGCCAGTGCGTTCTGGGCGAAGTGCCCGTCTTCATCCACCTGCGTGGGCCCGCGCTTTTCTTTGTCAGGGAGACGCCACGCTTCGTAGCTGCCGCGCGCGCCCTGGTACATTTCGAGCAGGCAATCGAAGCGCGCGTTGGGCCAGTTGAAATCGGCGAGCGGGCCTGCGCCGAAGGTGTGGGGCACGATGACGCTCTTTTGTCCCGCTTGTGTGAATACGTTCTGCTCCCACCATTTCCACATGGCGGGCGGCTGGTTGTCGTCGCCGGTTTTCGAGTTGCGGTCAATGGGACGCAGCGGCGCGCCGCGTTTCAGGAAGAGCACGTTGCGATGCCCGCCGGGGCGCTGCATGGAGTGTTCGTAGCTGTAGATGCCGGTGAAGACGGGGGCGTGGGTGAACAGGTCGACTGCTTTCTGCGTGTACCACCATTGGTAATCGCGCAGGCCGTCGGTCCATTTGGGATCGACAACGTTGTGATCGGAGGTACCGAGAAAATCGAGTTGCGCGGCGTCGAGGGCATAGCGGTAGGTATCGAGCACCGAGGCATCGACGCCGCTATGGCCGCGGATATCCGTGTGGCGGTGGCAATCGCCGAGCATGAGCGTGTAGCGCTTGCCGGCGACGGTCATGGTGGCTCGCACGCGCCGCGGCGAGGGCGTTCCGGGAGCGGGGAGTGACGCGGCGGTGAGAGTGGGCTTGGGCGGACCGCCTCCGTTGGCCCACTCGGAAACAAAGGAGTTGTAATGAAGCGCGTGCATCACTTCGGTGGGTACGACTTCCGGGGTGCGGCCGTCGCTTGAGGAAGCAATGGCGATGGCGCCGCCGGGCAGCCGCGCGAGCGATGCCTGCTGGGAATTGTGGCCCGCGCTGGAGGCAAGCTGATGGGGTTCGGCCCATTCGTTGCCGCTGAGTCGCGTGACGTAGTAATGGAAAATCTCGCGGGGGCGGGTTTCCGTCCAGTGGCGGAAAACGAGCACCAGCGCGCCGCTGCCGTCAAACGTGAGGTGCGGGAGTTCGGCGTAGCGCAGCATGCGGCCGTTGAAAATGGTTTCAGGACGCGGAGTCACGTCGTTGACGGCGCCGTTGGCCACTACCCGCATTCCCAACGTACGGGAAAAGTGCAGGCCACGGCTTCCTTCAATGGAACTGGCGCGGGAAAAATCCTTGCCCCAATTGATGCCGCTGTCATCCCAGGCGACCCAGGCGCGATCCTGCGCATCGACGGCCACGGTGGAATGAAATTGCGCGCTGGGCTCGGTGGTGACGGCGATCGGATTCCCTGCCCTGCGCCCGTCGAAGCTGGCCAGGAAGACGTCGTAATTGCCGTTTTTATATGAGTCGAATGAAATCCAGGCAGTGCCTTTGGAATCGAGCGCCACAGCCGGTTCCCATTCGTTCGAGGGCCATGCGGTTACGGCGGTTTCGGCGGACCAGGTGTTGCCGGCGAGCCGCCGCGCATAGACATCGGAGTTGCCGGCGCGGAAGGATTGCCAGACAACGGTGACGTTCCCTTGTGCGTCGCTGACGGCGCGGGCGTTGATGTCGGAATACGGCGCGCGGGTCAGTTGCGCTGGTTTGGATGCTTTGCCATCCGGGGTGATCTGGGACCAATAGAGTTCGAAGTTGCCGTTCGATTGGCCACTCCAGATGGCGGCCACGGCATCGCCGCGGGCGGCGAGGGTGGGCGAATAGTGGTCCCAGTTGCCGTCGGCGAGTTCGACGGGCTGGCCCCATTGACCCTGCGCATTGCGCCGCCGCACGAGCACGCGGTCGGCGTTTTTGTCGTTCCACTCGATATAGGCGATCCAGAGGGCGCCGTCGCGAGTGACGGCGATGGCGGGGAAATCGGATTGCTTGCCGGCGTCGCCCGCGGGCGTGCCGGTGAGCGTTCCGGCCCACTTCGCCTTTTGCCCGGCTTCCACGGGCCCTTCGGGATTCGATTCGGATTTCTTGGCGCGATTGGCCTTTTTCTTCTTTTGCTGCGCCTCGGCGGAGGGCAGCAGCAAGAGCATCGCCAGCAGACTAATCGAAATCGAAAGCACGCTTGGGCGGCGGTTCATCGGGGTTCTCCTTCGCCTTCTGGAACAGGTCATCGAACTTCTTGGCCAGCACGTCCTTTTGGACTTTATGGTCGGCGAGCGACTTCTGGAACGCGTCTTCGCGGCGGGAAGCTTCACCGCGCTGGTGCTGGACAGCGGCGGAGAAATCCTCGAACGTTTTGGGTTTCTCCTTGGCTTTGTGGTGGAGCACCGCCCCGGTGGCGGGATCGACGCGAAGAGTGGCTTCGCAACAGGGGCAGGTGACGTCGATGGGAGCGGGTGACTTAGCCATGACAGCTAGCTTACCGAAGGTATCGGGGGCGCGCCACTCAGGGTTTTCCCTGAGTACTATCCCCCCACCTGAGCACAAGGTGTGCACGCATTTCCCTCCCCCCCTAACGATTCGCTTCGATACCCAATGCCCCGCAAACCCTTTAGGTTGGGAAGTAGGAGAAGTGTAACGATGCTACGAGCGGCGATTACCTGTCCGGACATGGAACTGGCGAGGCAACTGCAGTTCCATCTGGACGCCATCAGCGGGGTATCCGTGGTGCGGATCATTGATGGGTATCCGGAGGGCGAAGATCTGGCGCGGTTGCTGCGCATGCACGTGCCGGAGGTGTTCTTTGTTGACATTGATCATCTGGAAAAGGCCGTGGAATTGGTGACGAAGGCGGCGGAGCTGTTGGATGGCGTGCAATTTGTGGCCATCGGGCGGCATACGGATCCGACGGCGTTGCTGCAACTGATGCGCGTGGGGGTGCGGGAATTTCTGAGTTACCCGTTTGAGGAGCGTCCGTTGCTGGAGGCGCTGGTGCGGGTGAAGGACATTCTCGACCGCAAGCCGGTGAAGGCGGATTCGACGGACAAGGTGTTTGGGTTTCTACCCGCCAAGCCGGGATGTGGGGCGACGACGATCGCGGTGAACACGGCCGTGGCGGCGGCGCGGGTGGGGGACCGGCCCTCGTTGCTGATTGACGCCGACCGCATCAGCGGCATGGTGCGGTTTCTGCTGCAACTGGACAATGAATACTGCCTGCAGGATGCGCTGGAACGGGCGCTGCATCTGGACGAGAACCTGTGGCCGCAACTGGTGGCCAAGGCGGGGAGTCTGCATGTGATCCATTCCGGGACGCCGCGGCCGAGCGATTCCAGCGAAGAAGGCGCCACCAAACAATTGATTGATTTTGCGAGGCGCAATTACGGGCATATTTTTCTCGATTTTCCTGGCGTTTTCGACCAAAGGGAAAAAGAAGCGCTGCAGGAATGCAAGAAGATCTTCCTGGTGGTGACGCCGGAGGTGCCGAGCCTGCATTTGTGTAAGGAAAAGATCGCGTTTTTGGGCAAGGCCGGCTGGAAGGACCGCATTGAAATTCTATTGAACCGCCATCCGAAACGGCCGGTGATACAGTTGTCGAGTGTACAGGAGATTCTGGGGTTGCCGGTGCAGTTCGCCTTTGGAAACAGCTACCAGGAGGTGACGCGGGCTTTGACCATCGGCAAGCCTGTCGACCCCGCATCGGAGTTGGGCGGCGAGTTCACGCGCTTTGCGCGAACGGTACTGGACAAGAAGGTGGTGCCGATGCAGCAGAAGAAGAAAGTGAGCGATTTGCTGGCGATGCTGCCGGGGTCGCTGTCGCTGCTGACGGCTTCCAAGAAGTCCGCAAACTGAGTACAGTGAAGGGGTGAACCCATCCCGACTTTCGCGCCGCGATTTCGCGAGAATGATCCCGGCGGGCCTGGTAGCCGCACGTCCGGCCCGCGCGGCCACCGCCACCATTGCTGTCTTTCCCGAGGAGCCCATCGCCACGGTGAGCCCATTGGTGCACGGGCATTTCATCGAGCATCTGGGCGGCGTCATTTACGATGGCATCTGGGTGGGCGAACGGTCGAAGATCGCCCATTACAACGGCATTCGCAAGGCGCTGGTGGATGCGATGCGCGAGTTGGGATCGACGACGATGCGCTGGCCGGGCGGCTGTTTCGCCGATTCCTACGATTGGCGCGATGGCGTGGGCCCGTCGAACACGCGGCCGCGGCGCACGAACTTCTGGTCCACCAGCGGGCGGCTGCAGCAGCTGGATCCGTCGCACCCGGCGCGGACGGACACGAACGTGTTCGGTACGCTGGAATTCGCGCGTTTCTGCCAGCTCATTCAGGCGGAGCCGTACTTCGCGGCGAATCTGCGCAGCCTCACGGCGGCGCAATTCAACGAATGGATTGATTACTGCAATTCGCCGCGCGGGTCGACGACATGGGCGCAGCGGCGGGCCGCGCACGGGTCTCCCGAACCTTTGAATGTGCGCTATTGGGGCGTGGGGAATGAGAGCTGGGGCTGCGGCGGCAATTTCACTCCGGAAGAATATTCGGTGGAATACCGGCGCTTCACGAGTTGGGTGCCGCGCTACTACAATACGCCACTGCGTTTCATCCCGGCGGGGCCGAACAGCTTCGATTACAACTGGACGCGCAAGTTTTTCGGGCGCTTGCAGGAAAAGGGCGGCAATCAGCTCAATCGTGTGTGGGGCTGGGCGCTGCATTATTACTGCAGCGGCGCAGGGCGCGGAGAATCGCTCAGCTACAGCAATGACGACCACTACGACCTGATGGGGAAAGCCGACCGCATGGAGGAACTGATCGAGAAACACTGGGCGGTGATGGCGGAATTCGATCGCGAGCACCGCGTGAAGCTGGTGGTGGACGAATGGGGCGCGTGGCACCTGGACACCACGGCCGTCGCGCCGCATCATCTGTTCGGGAGCGTGCCCACGGTGCGCGATGCGCTGGTGGCGGCGATTACGCTGGACACCTTCCACCGCCATGCGGACAAAGTGGCGATGGCGAATGTGGCGCAGTTGATCAACTGCATCCAGACGCTGTTTCTGGCGCATGAAGACCGTTTCGCGGTGACGCCGACGTATCACGTATTCCGCATGTACCGCGATCATCAGGGCGGCGAGGCGGTGCGTTCGGAAGTGCAGGCGCCGCGGGTCAGCTTCCAGACCCGTGGTGTGCTGCGCGCGGCGGGATCGGCTACACGCAAGGACCGTACGGTGACGGTGACGTTCGTCAATACGCATCTCACCGAGGCGATGGAGACGGACCTCTGGCTTGGGACGGCGAAGGCGCAATCGGCGACGGGCGAGGTGCTGACAGCGCCCGAGGTGCGAGCGGCGAATACGTTCGATGCACCGGACCGCGTCAAGCCGGCGGCGCTTGCCGTGCGCGTGGCCAATGGGGCCGTTCGTTGTACCGCGCCACCGGCTTCGGTGGTGAAAGTGACGGTGCGGATATGAGACGCCGCGAATTTCTCGGCACACTGCTGGCGACGGCGGCGCAGGCGCAGACGGCGAAACCGAACATCGTGTTCGTGCTCGCTGATGATCTGGGTTGGGCGGAGTTGGGCGCCTATGGGAACAAGTTCAACTCCACGCCGCATCTGGACCGGCTGGCCGCGGAGGGCTTGCGATTCACCCATGCTTATGCCGCCGCGCCGGTGTGCTCGCCGATGCGGGCTTCGTTCATGACGGGACAGGCTCCGGCGCGGGTGGGCATCACCGATTACCTGCGCGCCGACGACAGCAACCATCTTTCGCCGAAGCTTCCCACGCTGGCGAAGATGCTGCGCGAAGGCGGCTACCGCACGGGGCTCATCGGCAAGTGGCACCTGATGGGCGATTACCGCACACGGCCCGGGGATCCGAAGCTGCACGGCTTTGATGAGGTGATCTGTTCCGAGCAGAGCTACATTGGGCCCGGTTATTACTGGCATCCGTATAAGCATCTGGCCGGGCTGGCGTCGCGCACGCCGGGCGAGTATCTCACCGACCGGCTGAATCAGGAAGCGGTGGATTTCATCGATCGCAACGCGGGCGGGGGGAAGCCGTTCTTTCTCTACCTGGCGCACTATGCGCCGCACACGCGGCTGGATGGGAAGCCGGAGATGGTGAAGAAATACGCGGCGCGTCCGGAAGCGGGGAAGAATCGCAATAACCCGCAACTGGCGGCGATGCTGGAGTCGATCGATGAAGGGGTGGGGATGATCGTCGATGCGCTGGAGAAGCGCAAACTGGCCCAAAACACTTTGGTCATCTTTTGTTCCGACAACGGCGGCGAGACGAACGTGACGACGAACACCGGGCTGCGCGGCGGCAAGTCGATGCTGTATGAAGGCGGGATCCGCGTGCCGTTGGTGGCGCGGTGGAAGGGCCGTATCCCCGCGGGCGCGGTGTCGCAAGAGCCGGTGAGCAGCATCGATTTTTATCCGACACTGCTGGACCTTGCCGGGGTGCGCCTGCCAAAGGGGCACGTGGTGGACGGCGTGTCGCTGGCGGGGATCTTCCGCAAGCCGGCGGCAAAGCTGAAGCCGCGCGATCTGGCCTGGTATTATCCGCTGGAGAAGGATCATTTTCTTGGCGGCAAATCGGCGGTAGCGATTCGCGACCGGCGCTGGAAGATGATCGAGTTTCTCCAGACCGGCGAGAAGCAACTGTTCGACTTGCAGGCTGATCCCGGCGAGGAACACAACGTTGCGGCGGAGCAGCCGCGTGTCCTGGAGACGATGTCGGCACGAATGGATGCTTGGCGCGCGCGAACCGTGCGCCAAGCACCTTAGAGCGAAATCGCGCATCGCCCTGCGCAAGACTGCGCAAGTTCCGCACTCTCG
>CALFYN010000094.1 GCA_937952345.1 uncultured Acidobacteriota bacterium | reverse complement strand
CGGTGTGATATCCTCAGGCCGGCTGTGGATTGCGGGCGAGACTGACGCGCCGGGACTCCCAACTCCGGGCTCCACCGTGAGTGCACAGGCAGCCGGCCGAACCGATCTGTACCTTGGTGTGATCGACTGGAAGTGATGCGCGGTTTCGATCGGGAACTACTGCAATTGCGGATCTTACGCTACAGCCGCATCCTCCCTGCTCGCTATACTAAGAATTAACCTGTTCGCTAAGGAGAGATGTAGTCTTGTCCATATCTGAAGGTAAGTTGAAGCACATGAAAGCGCTGTCCGACGATCGCGGCGTCATTGCCGCGGCCGCCATGGACCAGCGCGGCAGCCTCCAAAAATCCATTGCCGCTGCCAAGGGCGTCGACCCCAAATCCGTGACCGCCGAGATGATGGAGGAGTTTAAGATCGCCGTGACGCGAGTCCTCACTCCCCACGCCAGCGCCATCCTGCTCGATCCCGAATACGGACTGCCCGCCACCAAGGTGCGCAGTGCCAACGCCGGACTCCTGCTGGCCTACGAACTCAGCGGCTACGACAACACCCAGCCCGGCCGCCTGCCGGATCTGCTTCCCCACGTCTCCGTGAAGCGCATCAAGGATTGGGGCGGCGATGCCGTGAAGATCCTCATTTATTACACCCCCTTCGACGATGCCGCCGTCAACGATATCAAGCATTCCTTCATTGAACGCATCGGCGCCGAGTGCGAATATCACCAGATTCCCTTCTTCCTCGAATTCATCGGCTACGATCCGAAAGGTGGGGACGAAAAGGGCGTCGAATTCGCCAAGATCAAGCCCGAAATCGTGAAGCGCAGCATGGAGGAATTCTCCAAGCCCTACTACAACGTCGACGTGCTCAAAGTCGAAGTGCCCATCAACGCCAACTTCGTCGAAGGCAGCAGCGTCTACAAGGGGCAGAAAGCCCAGTCCATGGAGGAAGCCAAGGATCTCTTCCGCGCCTGCGCCGAAGTCGCCAAGAAGCCGTTCATCTACTTGAGCGCCGGCGTCAGCAACGATCAGTTCACCGAATCGCTCCGCATGGCCGCCGAAGCCGGTACCGACTTCTCCGGCGTCCTCTGCGGTCGCGCCACCTGGAAGGAAGGCATCCCCGTCTACGCCAAGCAGGGTGCAAAGGCCCTCGAAGACTGGCTCCTCGGCGAAGGTGTGAAGAACATCAACGCCGTCAATGCCGCCCTCAAGCCGGCCAAGCCCTGGTACGCCAAACTCGGCCTCTCCAGCATCTAACTCCCATCAACGGGCGGGGCGCAACATCGCTCCGCCCAATCCCTCAATACAAAATCCGCGACCGGATTGTCCCCGCCACCTGCCCCAGTTTCCTCTTCACCTGCATCGCTTCCCCCTTCGCATCCACATCAATCACCACGTACCCGATCTCCGCGTTCGTCTGCAAATACTGCCCGACAATGTTCATCTTCTGCTTCGAAAAGATCGCGTTGATCTCCGACAGCACACCCGGCTGATTGCGATGAATATGCAACAACCTGTGCTGTCCCGGATGCTCCGGCAACGAAACCTCCGGAAAGTTCACCGCGCTCAACGTCGACCCGTTATTGCTGTACTTGATCAGCTTCCCCGCCACTTCGATCCCGATATTCTGCTGCGCCTCGGCCGTACTCCCACCCACATGCGGCGTTAGAAGAACGTTGTCCCGCCCGCGCAGCGGCGAAACAAATTCCTCCCCCGCTGTTTTAGGCTCCACCGGAAACACATCCAGCGCCGCTCCAGCGATATGCCCTGAATCGAGCGCCGCCACCAGAGCATCGATGTCCACCACCGTGCCCCGCGCCGCATTGATCAGCTTCGCTCCGCGCTTCATCCGCGCCAACTCAGCCGCCCCGATCATCCGGTGCGTCTGCGGCGTCTCCGGCACGTGCAACGTCACCACGTCAGCCGCCGCCAGCAAATCGCCCAGCGATTCCGCCGCCCGAGCATTGCCCAGCGCCAGCTTTGTCTCAATGTCGAAATAGAGCACCTGCATGCCCAGCGCCTCGGCTAGCAATCCCACCTGCGTGCCGATATGCCCGTAGCCCACAATCCCCAGGCACTTGCCGCGCACCTCATTCGATCCCGACGCCGTCTTCACCCATCCGCCGCGATGCGCAATCGCATTCCGCTCCGGCACGCCGCGCATCAGAAAGATTGTCTCCGCCAGCACCAGTTCCGCCACGCTCCGCGTATTCGAAAACGGAGCATTGAACACCGGAACCCCGCGCTGTTGCGCCGCCTGCAAATCCACCTGGTTCGTCCCGATGCAAAAGCACCCCACCGCGATCAGCTTCGAGGCCTGCCGCAGCAGCGGTTCCGTCAACTGCGTCGCCGAGCGAATCCCTAATACATAGGCATTGCTCAGCGCCTTCGCCAACTGCGCTTCCGGCAGCGATTTCTCATGGTATTCCACCTGCGTGTATCCGTCGGTTTCAAACAGCTTCACAGCGCTCGGATGCACGCCTTCGAGCAGCAACACCTTGATCTTGCTCTTGTCGAGAGAAGTTTTCTTCATGCGGAGGGGGATAATCTTATTATAGGATTTCTTGCAATGCGCCTTGCTCTGCTGCTCGCCCTTTCCTGCGCCGCCTTCGCCGCGCCGAAGAAAGTCTTGATCATCGATGGCCAGAATAACCACAAGTGGCAGGAGACCACTCCTGTCATGAAGAAGATCCTCGAAGATACCGGCCTCTTTCAAGTGGACGTCGCCACCGCCCCGCCCAAGGGCGCCGATATCTCTGGCTTCCGCCCCAAGTTCAAGGACTACGCCGTCGTGCTCTCCAACTACTCCGACTTCGGCGGCGGCAGCATCTGGCCTGAGCCAACCCAGCGCGACTTCGAAGACTACGTCAAAAACGGCGGCGGCTTCGTCTCCGTCCACGCTGCTGACAACGCCTTCCCCAACTGGCTCGAATACAACAAAATGATCGCCGTCGGCGGCTGGATGGGACGCGACGAGAAATCCGGACCCTACATCCGCTGGCGCAACGGCAAGATCGAGCGCGACACCACCCCCGGCAAAGGCGGCCACCACGGCCGCGCCCACGAATACAAGGTCGCCACCCGCGACACCAAACACCCCATCACCAAAGGACTCCCCGCCGAATGGATGCACGCCAAGGATGAGCTATACGACAGTCTCCGCGGTCCCGCCGAAAACGTCACCGTACTCGCCACCGCCTATTCCGACAAATCCACCGGAGGCACCGGCGAAAACGAACCCGCCCTCATGACCATCGCCTACGGCAAAGGCCGCGTCTTCCACACCATCCTCGGCCACGATGTGAATGCCATGCAGTGCGCCGGCTTCATCGTCACCCTCCAGCGCGGCACCGAATGGGCCGCCACCGGCAAGGTGACACAAAAGATCCCCAAAGACTTCCCCACCGCGGA
>CALFYN010000093.1 GCA_937952345.1 uncultured Acidobacteriota bacterium | reverse complement strand
GGCTGGAGTTTGGCCCATTCGGATTCGCGCGAGTGTAAGATTTTGTCAAGTTCGGCCAGGCGGGCGGCGTTTTCGGGGGTCGGGGCTGGAAGATACGGCTCTTCGTTTCCGAAGTTGTAAACGAGGCCGCGATCGGGGGTGTTGTTGAAAAAGGCGAATAATTGGTAAAAGTCCTTCTGGGTGAAGGGGTCGTATTTGTGGTCGTGGCAGCGGCTGCAGCCGAGGGTGAGTCCGAGCCAGACGGTGGATGTGGTTTCGACGCGGTCGGCGACGTATTCGCTGCGGAACTCTTCTTCGACGATGCCGCCTTCGGCGTTGGTGCGGTGATTGCGATGGAAGCCGGAAGCGATTTTCTGGCTGAGGGTGGCGTTGGGGAGCAGGTCGCCGGCGATTTGTTCGATGGTGAATTTGTCGAACGGCATGTTGGTGCGGAAGGCGTCGAGGACCCAATCGCGCCAGCGCCACATGGAGCGGACGCCGTCGCTTTGATAGCCGTTGGTGTCGGCATAGCGCGCGGCTTCGAGCCAGCGGATGGCCATGCGCTCGGCGTAGCGCGGGCTGTTGAGGAGGCGGTCGATTTGCTTTTCGTAGGCGTTGGGGGACGTGTCTTTGAGGAACGCTTCGGTTTCAGCGGGCGTGGGCGGGAGTCCTGTCAGATCGAGGGTGACGCGGCGGAGGAGCGTAGTTTTGTTGGCTTCGGGCGAGGGTTTGAGGCCTTCGCGATCGAGGCGGGCGAGGACGAAGGCGTCGATGGGGTTGCGGACCCAGGCGGAGTTGGAAGTGGGCGGGATGGCCGGCTTTTCCGGGGAGAGGAACGCCCAGTGCTTTTGCCAGGGGGCTCCGGCTTCGATCCACTGTTTGAGGATGGCGATTTGATTGGATGGCAGGGGGTCGTGGCCGCGATAGGCGGGCGGCATGCGGAGGGCTTTGTTGGTGGTGATGAGCCGCTGGTAGAGCGGGCTTTGTTCGGGTTGTCCGGGGATGATGGCCTTGGCTTTGGCGGCGGATTCGACATCGAGGCGGAGATTGGCCTGGCGGTTGGCGTTGTCGGGGCCGTGGCAGGCAAAGCAGCGGTCGGAGAGGATGGGGCGAATGTCGCGGTTGAATTCGACACCACGGGCGTGGGTCATGGCGAAGACGGCGGCTATGACGATCCGGTGAGACAAAGTCATTCGATGATGACTATGTTATCGTGCGGAAGGCCGGCCGGGGGGCCGGCCGCGGAACAGGGGTTCCGCCCCACAATCGTAACTCCTCTATTATCCTAATGATTTTACGAGATGGGATATTTTTGAGTTGTGTGATAGATTTGGGCCATGACACGCAGGAATTGGCTGAGTGGGATGGGGGCGATGGCGGCGATGCCGGCGGCGGGAGCGGTGGGACTGCCTCGGAAGGTGATTGTGGGGACGATGATGCAGGGGTTTTGGGTGAAGCATCCGGGGGTGGAGGCTCGGGTGCAGGAGCTGGAGTCGGCGGTGGAACGGATGGGGGCGCTGGCGCGGCGGAAGTACGGGCGGGGGCTGGATCTGGCGATTCTGCCGGAGACCTCAATTTCGGGGGAGGCCAATGGGGATGCGTGGGGCCGGGGTGTGGCGTATGAAGGCATGGTGGGACGGACGTTCGAGCGGCTGGCGAAGGCGGAGAAGAGCTACATCGTGGTGGCGACGTATTTGCGGGAAGAGGAACGGAAGTACACGAATGCGGCGGTGCTGGTGGGGCGCACGGGGTCGGTGGAAGGGATCTACCGGAAGGTGCATTTGGTGCCGCAGGGGGCGGGTTTCGAGGGCGGGGCGACTCCGGGGCGGGAATTTCCGGTATTTGCGTGTGATTTCGGGAAATTGGGGATACAGATATGCTATGACATGGAATTTGACCAGGGGTGGCGGGAGCTGAAGCGGAAGGGGGCGGAGCTGGTGGCGTGGCCGACGCAATCGCCGCAGCGGGCGCATCCGTGCGCGCGGGCGATGGAACAGCGGTGCTACATCGTGTCGAGCACGTGGCGGAGCAATGCGTCGGTGTTTGAGCCGACGGGGAAGATTGTGGCGGGGATCGAGGCTCCGGAGCAGGTGCTGGTGGAGGAGATCGATTTGAGTTACCTGATTCTGCCGTGGAGCGGGAAGTTGCGGAATGGGAAGGCGCTGCGGGAGAAGTATGGGGAGCGGGTGGGATTCCGGTATTACGAGGACGAGGATTTGGGGATGTTCTGGTCGAATGATGCGCGGATGGGGATTGGGGAGATGGCTCGGGGGATGGGGTTGGTGGAGGCGGAGGCGGAATTGGAGCGGGTGCGGGGGGTGTACCGGAAGGCGGGGGTGGTGGGGTATTGAATCGGGAGGCGGGGGGCCTTCTGACTTAGGGCCGCAGCACTTCCCAAAGAGAGACACGGTCGTCGGTCCAGATGTTGGGTTGGGGGCGAGGGGCGGTGCGGCCTTCGACGATCACCCAGGTGGCGGCAAAGACCTGTGTTTCGGGGATGGCGGGATTGGTTTCGGTGCGGGCGTTCCATCCGGCGGAGACGGCGATGGCTTGGGCTACGGGTGCGAGGTTTACATACTTTCCGGTGACGTGAAGGGCGAGGATGCCGCCGGGGGCAAGGTGGCGGAAGTAGAGTTGGAAGGCTTCGCGGGTAAGGAGGTGGGTGGGCACGGCGTCGCCGGAGAACGCATCGATGACGAGGATGTCGTAGCGCTGCGGCGGTTCGCCCTGCATGGCGAGCCGCGCGTCACCGAGCACAACTTCCGTGGTGCCTTTGGACTGGCTGAGGAAGAGAAAGTGTTTCTGGGCGATGTCGACGACGGCGGGATTGATTTCGTAGAAACGGTAGGTGTCGTGATCGTTGGCATAGGCGGCGAGCGTGCCGATGCCGAGTCCGACGATGCCGACGCGGCGCGGGCGTGAGGAGGGCGTCTGAAGAATGCGCCCGATGGCGGTTTCGCGGGCATAGTAGGTGGTGGGAACGCTGGTGCGGGCGGCGTCGCGGAATTGAACGCCGTGAATGATGGTGCCGTTTGAAAGAAGCCTGGTTTCGCGCTTGTCCTGGATTTCGAGGATGCCGTAGAAATTGCGGATGCGCAGTCCCCCGCCCTGCTGGTAGTTGGCGTAGGCGAAAGCGGCCGTGGAGACGATGGCGAGGCGCAAGAGATTGGCGCGGGTGAGACGAACGAAGAGCAAGCCGAAACCCGCAACCACGCAGGCAACAATGGCGATGTGGAATTCGGTGTGATCGGAGAAAATGGCGGGCGCAATGAGGCTGACGAAGGCGGTGCCCAAGGCTCCGCCAGTGGCGACGGCGAGATAGAATCGGACGGGCCGCGCGGCGTGGGGTTTGCGCGCCGCCAGTTCGCCGTGGCAGATCATGGCGCAGACGAAGAGGCCGCCCAGGAACAAGGCAACGCCAAGCGGGAGGCTGGTGTTCCAATGATGCTGCTTGGAGGCGAACAGGAGCGCGGCGACTGCGGGGGTGAGCAGCCATTTGAAGATCCACGGGCGGTACCAGTTGCCTTCGAAGCAGAGAATGAGGGTGAGGAGATAGGTGGCGAGGGGGAGGATCCAGAGCAGCGGAACGGGGGCGACGGACTGGCTGATCTGATTGGCGACGGCAAGCCAGAGGGCCGCGGGGATGGCGCTGAGTGCGATCCAGAGCGGCCAGCCGGCGGTGGTTTCCTCGACTGATTCGGGCGGTGGGGAAGCGTTCCAGGCGGTCAAGACGAAGGCGAGCACGTAGATGGCGTAGGCTGCCGACCAGACGGTGAGTTGGGTGCTGCGGGTGAGATTCGGTTCGATCCAGAAGGGATAGGCGAGCAGCGCGGCCAGGGAGGCGGCGTTGGAGATGGCGTAGAGCCGGTAGGAGGGGAACCAGCTTTGCACGGTGGGACTGGTGGAGGAGAGGAAGAAGAACGGGACTCCTGCGCCGAGCGAGAGGGCAGCGAGCAGGCTCCATACGGGGTGATCGTTGGGGCCGAGGTGCGGCGCGCGAACGGGGAGGGCGAGCAGGCTTGCGGCGGCGACGAGGGCTGCGATTCTTGGCTTGCGGGCGGCAAAGGAGGCATAGGCGTAGCCCGCCAGCAGGACGCACGGGAAGAAGAACATGGCGACGGCCCAGACTCCGGCCACTCCTCCGTAATGCGGCAGCAGCAAGCCTGCGAGCAGCGGCTGGAGCAGAAAGAGGAGGAGTGCGGAGAGACTGACGGTGAATATGTGCGATACGCGCGCGATTATTTTACTGTACCGGAAGATTGGGTGATGACGTTCGCGATGGCTTGCAGTGCGCGTTGGGCTTTGGGAGGCGAGGAGACGATGGGGAGTCCGATGGTGCTTTCGACGCGGGCATCGGCATCGACGAAGTTGAAGGTGCGGGTCTTGTTCTTTTCGTCGCGGATCTGGAGATTGAGGTAGATTTCACCGCGCGGGCTGCGCATCTGCTGGACCGAGACGAGGGCTTCGCGCGGCACGGTGATGGGTTTCTGATTGCAGACTTTCTGGTTGCCGAGGTCGTCGTAGGAGATGGAAGTGGCAGTGATTTTGAGGGCCGCGGCATGGAGACCGCTGAGCGTGTGATGGTGGCCGAGGAGGAAGGCGAGTTCGGCGCCGGCCTGAAGAGCGGTGAGCGCGGCGGGTTCGAAGGCATCGTAGGATTGCTGATTGAACAGAGTGGTGGCGCCGGCGAGGAGATCTTCCTTGGAGGCGGGCGTGGGAGCGGCAGGGCTTCTTGGCTGCGGTGGAGGCGCGGAATCGGTGAGAGA
>CALFYN010000092.1 GCA_937952345.1 uncultured Acidobacteriota bacterium | reverse complement strand
TCACCAACACACCCACGCTTGGTACGCCCAATGCCAATATCGACAGTCCGGATTTCGGGAAGGTTCGGTCGACGACATCCGTTCCTCGGCAGATGCAGTTTGCGCTGCGCTTTGAATTCTGAGGTTGCTTATACGATTAGCTTGAAGCTGCGCCCGGCGAGGCGGTGGCCGTTGACCTGAATCTCGACGCGATGCGTGCCGGGGTAGAAGGTGCGCGTGGTGATGGGGCGGATGGAATGGCTTTTGGCGATGGTGAGGGATTCATTTGGGGCGAGAACGGCGGTCTTGAGCTTAAAGACCTTGCCGGCGGTTTGGCCGTTGGCTTTTACGAAATGAATTACGTAATCGATGACGAGGTTTTGTTCGGTGTTGGATTTGTTGTGGAGGGTGAAGGCAAGGTTGAGTTTTTGGCCGAGGTGGAGGGGATTTGGCGTCAGGCGGAAACCGGTGAGGTCGATTTGGGCTGAAGCATAGCCGAGCACTGCGAGGGCGGCGGGATCGCCTGCTTTGACGAGGGTACGGAGGGCGCGCTGTACAATCCAGCGGCGTTGTGGGGAGCCATCCTGCCACCAGCGGGCGCAGGTTTGGATGATGAGTTGGGGGTGGTCCTTGGCGATGTCGTTGAGGTGATTGCTGACGGAGCGGCGGACGTACTCGGAGGGGTCATCCTTGAGCTTTTCGAGGAGGGCGAGGGTGAGGTTGGGGTGTTGGATGAATTGATGCAAGCGGCCAGCCCAGGGGAGGCGCGGGCGGGTGCCTTCGCTGACGAGGCGGCGGACGTGGGGATTCTCGTCCTGGGTCCAGGTGTGGAGGATTTGGAGCATTTCGTCCTGGTGGTGGAGGAGGAAGGGCCGGATGGCGAATTCGGCGGTGTGACGTTTGGTGATCTCGCGGAGGGCGCGGACGCCGGCGGGGAAATCTTCGAGGCCGAAGACTTCGATGAAATGGGCAACGGGCCAGAGATGCCAGCCGTGGTTGAACATGCCGTCGCCTTCCTTCAGTTCGGCACCGAGGGCGGCTTCGAGTATGGCCCAGGCGTTGGCGAAGCCGGCGGGGAGATGATCGCGGAAGGCCTGGACGAAGACGGCGGTGCGCTGTTTCATTTCGAGGCCGTCCAACCGGGGGGCAATCTGGTTCACAAAGGCGCGGGCGGGAAAGGAGGGGTGAACGGCGGTGATGCTCTTCGCCAACTGCGTGGCCAGATTTTTGTCGAAGTAATCTTTGAATAACTTATTTTCGGTTTCGGCCATGGGGGTTTCTGTTTATTTTATCCGATTGTTTCAGCCGGGCAGAGTTTTCTGGCGCTGCGCTTGGGCGGCGATGGCTTCGCGCTGCGCGGGAGAGAGGCGGGCGAGGTTTTTGAGTTGCATGCTCATGCGGGGATTGTTGCGCAGCGTGGCTTCGTGGCGGTGGAGGAAATCCCAGTAGAGGGTGGTGAATGGGCAGGCTTGCGGGCCGGTGGATTGATCGGGGTTATAGGGGCAAGAGCGGCAATAGTTGCTCATGCGCTGGATGTATTTGCCGGAGGCGATGTAGGGTTTGGAGGCCATGATGCCGCCATCGGCGAATTGGGACATGCCGATGGTGTTGGGGAGTTCGACCCATTCGACGGCATCGACGTAGACTGCGAGATACCATTCGTGGATCTGGCGGGGTTCGACGCCGAGCAGGAGGGCGTAGAGGCCGGTGATCATGAGCCGTTGGATGTGGTGGGCGTAGCCGTATTCGAGGGTTTGGGCGATGGTCTGCTTTAAGCAATGCATGTTGGTGTCGGCGGTCCAGTAGAAGGCGGGGAGAGGCTGGTGGGCGTGGAGGGCGTTCGATTCGGCGTATTGCGGCATGTGATGCCAGTAGATGCCGCGGACGTATTCGCGCCAGCCGAGGATCTGGCGGATGAAACCTTCGACGGCGGCGAGCGGGGCTTTGCCTTGGCGATAGCGGGCCTCGGCGGCGGTGAGCACTCCGCGGGGGTGGAGGAGTTTGAGGTTGAGGGCGGCGGAGAGGCGGGAGTGGTAGAGGAAGGGTTCGGCGGTCCACATCGCGTCCTGGTAAGCGCCGAAGAAGGGGAGGCGGTGGTCGAGGAAATCGTGGAGGGCGGTGCGGGCTTGTTCGGGGGTGACGGGCCAATCGAAGTGTTGGAGGCTGCCGGGGTGATGGGGGAAGCGGGTGTTGACGAGTTGGAGGACTTCGCTGGTGATGGCGTCGGGGGGGGGAGGCGATTGGCGGTGGGAGGGGGCTCGGGCCCTTCTTGGGGAAGGACTGGCGGTTTTGGGAGGCGTAGTTCCATTC
>CALFYN010000091.1 GCA_937952345.1 uncultured Acidobacteriota bacterium | reverse complement strand
AGGCGGCGTGTCGTTTTCATAGGTTTTATTCTACAGCCACGGGTTGACTGCTTCTCGCACCAAGCGCTCGCGTAATCTGGTTACATGCCTGTTGTGTTCTCCCGCCGCGTCACCGAACGGACGATTGTGAACGTCCTCTATGGTGGCTTCGGACTCGTCCTGCTGCTGCTGCTGGCAGCGGGCAGCGTGGCTCTGCGCAACGGACGAGAGATTCAATTCCACGCCGAATCGCTGCTGCGCGAACAGGCCATTGCCGCGAAGCTGATGGAAGAAATCCGCGACGAGCAGGCCGTTCTGAACTCGGTCGTTCTGCAATTGGCGCATGAACCGCAATCCCCGAATGCGGGGGAACTGCTGCGCCGTCTCACTGCGGCGGACGAGACCCTCAATCAAATCGCGCACGATGCGGGCAACCGCCCGCGCGCCCCGCTGTGGCGCAATCTCTCCGAATCCGCCGAAGCTTTTTCGGCCGAAGCCCGCCGCCTCATCGGCCGACCCGACATCGACAGCGTTTCGCTACGGCCCCTGATCCACCATCATCAGAAGGTTGTCGAACTTACCGAGAAACTTTCCGAGGCCAGTTCGCAGCGGGCTCTGACGGCGGACACCGCGATTGCCGCCAACGCCGGCGACCTCATGCAGGAATCGGTCCTGCTGCTGGGCGCATGCATGCTGCTCGCCCTCGGCGGTTCCTTCCTCACCATCCGCACGGTCGCCCAGTTGTTCAGCAACGCGCAGGAGCATTCCAACGAACTCAACCGCGTTTCCTGGCAGATGCTGAAAGGCCAGGAAGAGAGCGTGCGGCGCTTTTCTCACGAACTCCACGACGAATTGGGCCAGGGACTCACGGCGCTGCGGTCCAACCTGGAAGCGCTGGACGAAAACGATCTTGACGCACGGCGCACCGACGCCATCGCGGTGGTAGACGAATGCATCGACAACGTGCGCGAGATGTCGCAACTGCTTCGGCCCGTCATCCTCGACGATTTCGGCCTCGCTCCGGGCTTGCAGTGGCTGGCGGAGAATTTCTCGCGACGCACGGGAATCCACGTCGCTTGCTTTCTCGACTTTGAAGGGCGCCTGGATGAGGACATCGAGACCCATCTCTTCCGCGTGGCACAGGAGGCCCTTACCAACGTGGCACGCCATTCGGGCGCCACTCGATCGGAGATCCATCTCACCCGGACAAATGACCGCATCACTCTCAGCATCTTCGATAACGGCCGCGGCCTTCTGCCTGCCGCACCGGACAAGGCCCCCAGTCTTGGTATCCTCGGAATGCGGGCCCGTGCCCGCCATGTGGGCGGCGATCTCACGCTCACCAACCGCAAAGAAGGCGGGTTGGAGGTGAGTATCTGGGTACCCTCGGTGCGCTATGCAGACCAGGAAACTTCGCATCTTGCTGGCTGATGATCACTCCCTCGTGCGCGAGGGCTTCCGACTCATCCTCGATTCGCAATCCGATATGCAGGTAGTGGGCGAGGCCGGCAACGGCAAGGAAGCCGTTTCCCTCGCCGAGGAATTGCAGCCCGATGTGGTCGTCATGGATGTCACCATGCCCGAATTGAACGGCATCGAAGCCACGCGCCGGATCGGGGAAGTGGCGCCGCGTTCGAAGGTGCTGGCCCTCAGCATGCATCGCGACACGGTCTATGTTCGTGAGATTCTCAAGGCCGGCGCCAAGGGCTACCTTCTCAAGGCATCGCCCCGCAACGATATGTTGGACGCGATTCGCTCCATCGCGTGTGGAGACGGATACTTGAGCCCGGCCGTATCGGAAGCGGTTCTCTCGGATTATCGCCATCACGTCACGAACCCGATTGACCGCCTCACCTCGCGCGAGCGCGAGGTTTTGCAGCTTGTCGCCGAAGGACGCACCAACAAAGAGATCGCCACGATGCTCAGCATCAGCGTCTACACAGTGGAGGCCCATCGCAGCCGCATCCTCGACAAGCTCAATCTACAGAGCTCCGGCGAACTGGTCCGTTTCGCCATCCGCAACGGACTCATCCAATAGGCTCACACCGCTCTATCTCTCTCGCGATCTTTCAGTACGCGCCGCAGAATTTTGCCGCTCGGCGACTTGGGAATCTGTTCCAGGATTTCCAGCCGCCGGATCTTTTTATACGGCGCCACTCGTTCGGCCACGAATTGCATCACTTCGTCGGCCGTTAATTCGCCGCGCAGCACGATGAAGCCTTTTGGCACTTCGCCGGCTTCTTCATCGGGAACGCCGATTACTGCCGCATCGGCGATCAGTGGATGCGTCAGCAGCAGAGCTTCCAATTCCGCGGGCGCCACCTGCAGGCCCTTGTACTTGATGAGTTCCTTGGCGCGGTCGACGATGTAGACCCATCCCAACTCATCCAGCCGCGCGATGTCGCCGGTGCGCAGCCATCCGCCGGGCTGAATCGTATCGCGAGTGGAATCCGGCTTGTTGTAGTAGCCCTTCATGATCTGCGGACCGCGCACCCACAGTTCGCCATCCTCTCCCGGTGCTGCTTCTTCGCCTGTGGCCAGGTTCATCAGCATCGCCTCGGTATTGGGGCACAGCGGACCCACCGATCCGTGACGCACCGGCTCGCCATCGAGCGGGTGGCCGCAAATGGGCGGCGATGTCTCCGTCATCCCATAGCCCTGGCGCACCTTGCATCCCAGACGTTTTTCACACGCCGCGGCGAGTTCGGCATCGAGCGGCGCGGCGCCCGAGAAGATCAACTCCAGGCTGGAAAGATCGTACTTGTCTACAAGCGGACTCTTTACCAGGCCCAACACAATCGGCGGGACAACGCATACGCGCTGGATACGCTGCCGCTCGATGGTTTGCAGGAATTGCTCCATGTCGAACCGCGGCATGGTGACAATCGTTCCCCGGTTCAGCAAGTCGAAGTGCACAATGGCGTGGAATCCGAAGATGTGAAACATCGGCAGAATCAGCAAACTGCGCACCGGTCCGCTGGAAAACAAGCGCTCGCACTGCAGCAGGGCGGCCACCAGATTACGATGCGTGAGCATCACGCCCTTGGGAAGCCCGGTGGTACCGCTTGAATAGAGCATGGCAGCCACGTCCTCGGCGGGGTCCATGGCCAGTTCGGGCGCGCGGCCTTCTTCCTGCACGTACGCTGCGAAGGGCTCGCAGCCTTCGGCATCGCCAAAACAAATTGTCCTCTCGATGTGGCAGCGCTCCGCCGGTCCGCGAGCCTTGTCGAGCATCTGCGGAATGGTCAACAGAAACTTCGCGCCAGAATCGTGGAGCTGATGCTCGATCTCAGCCTCGGTGTAGAGGGGGTTCATCGTTGTCACCGTGCCGCCGGCCATCATCGTCCCTTGCACGGCGACTGCGTATTCGGGCAAATTCGGCGCCAATACCGCGAGCCGGTCTCCCTTGCCAAATCCGCGCCTGGCCAGCGCGGCGGCAACTCGATGGGAGGCATCGTGAAGCTGGCCGTAGGTCGTGGCACGGCCCGTGGGCGCGTCGATCAAAGCCGGTATGTCGCGCACCGCGTCCAGATCACGAAACAGCAACTCGGGGAGCGTCAAGTCCGGCACGGCAACATCCGGATAAGGAGAGCGAATGGGCATAGCCACGTATTATACTTGTCTCCCATGCATGAGTTGAGCTACGCCAGAGGCCCTGTTGCGCCATTGCTCGACATGACCCTGTCGGAAGCGCTGGCGCGCACGGCGGCACGATTCCCTGAGCGCGAGGCGCTGGTCGTTAGGCACGCCGGCACGCGCTACACCTGGCGCGAGTTCGACGATGCGGTGATCCGCGTCGCCCGCGGGCTTGCCGGACTCGGCCTCGAGCCGCAAGACCGCGTCGGCATCTGGTCTTCCAACTGCGCCGAGTGGGTGTTTCTCCAATACGCGTGCGCGCGGGCCGGATACGTGCTGGTGAACGTCAATCCTGCTTATCGCTCGCATGAACTCGCTTACGTGCTGCGCAAGTCGCGCATGCGGGCGCTGTTTCTCTGGGAGCAGGATGCCCGCGCCAACTACCGTGAAATCCTGGGGCAGGCGGATGCCCCGGAATCGTTGCAGCATGTGATCTACCTGGGAACAGCCGCATGGGACGCCATGCTCTCGGGCGGCCGCGATCTGCCTTCGAACCCCGTTCAGCCCGATGATCCCACCAACATTCAATACACTTCCGGGACCACGGGATCGCCCAAAGGGGTTCTGCTGACACATCGCAATCTCGTCAACAATGGGTTTCAAACGGGCGAGTGGATGGGGCTTACCGAAAACGACCGCATGTGTGTTCCCTTCCCGCTCTATCACTGCGCGGGTTGTATTTGCGCGGTCCTGAACTGCGTGACGCATGGGGCGACGATTCTCTTTCCGTCGGCGACTTTCGACGCGCTTGCCGTGCTCGAAACTGTGCATGAAGAGCGAGCCACGGCCATTGGCGGCGTGCCCACCATGTTCATCGCCGAACTGCAGCATCCGGAGTTTCATCGCTTCGATCTCACTTCGCTGCGCTCCGCCGTGATGGGTGGCGCGCCCTGCCCCGTCGAGTTACTGCGCCGCGTCAATGCCGAGATGCATTGTTCCGATGTGTGCGTTATCTATGGCCAGACGGAAGCATCGCCCGTCATTACCATGAATGCGCCCGGCGATACGTTTGAGCAGCGGACCTCGACAGTGGGCTGCACCATGCCGAATGCCGAAGTGAAGATCGTCGGTGCCAACGGCGAAACAGTGCCGCGCGGAGAATTGGGCGAACTCTGCGCGCGCGGCTATCTGGTGATGCCCGGCTACGATCAGGAACCGGAAGCCACGGCGCGAGCCATCGACGGCGAGGGCTGGCTGCACACCGGCGATCTCGCCATTATGCGCGACGATGGCTACATCAACATCCGCGGCCGCGCCCGGGAAATGATCATCCGCGGCGGCGAGAACATCTACCCGGCGGAACTCGAGGGCTTTCTCTACACGCATCCCAAGATTGCCGAGGTGCAAGTCGTGGGACTGCCCGATTTGAAGCTTGGCGAAATCGTCGCCGCCTGGATCCGCCCGCGCACTGGCGAGACGATTACCGCCGAGGAAGTGCGGGCATTCTGCGATGGCAAGATCGCGCACTTCAAGATCCCGCAACACATCCGCATCGTCGATTCGTTTCCGATGACGGTCACCGGAAAAGTGCAGAAATTCCGGATTCGGGAAATGGAAGTGGAAAGCCTCGGCCTGGCAAAGCACAAAGTGGAAACGGCATGAGCCTCGGTGTTGCCCGCCGAGGATTTTGCCTTCTGCCCACGGCTTGTGTGTTCGGCCAGAACGACGTGCGGTTCGATGCGGCCTTCGCCATCGCAGAGCAGTCTTCGAAAAACGGCGGACTGATCATTCAACACAAAGGCAAGGTGCTTTACCAGCGGTACTTCGGGCTGGGACACCGGGAGGCCACGCCGAACACCGCATCCTGCGGCAAGATGTTCACCAGCGTGGCCATGGGCATTCTCATGGAGGAGCGCCGCGATCTGTTCCCCGAGGGGCTCGATCAGAAAATCTACACTCCGCGTTATCTGCCGGCCGAAGCCTTTCCGGTCAATGATCCCGCGAAGTCAGAGATCCGGCTTGGGCAACTGCTCGCCATGTCGGCGGGTATTCGCGGCAACAATCCATGCTACGTGCACGGCCGCCAGGTCACGATCGATCCCACCGGCCCCGATGGCGCTCCCGCCATGCGCGACAGCACGGCGTTCGGCGTTTCGCTGTGGTGCAGGCCGGGCGAGGGCTATTCCTATGCCACATCGTCCATCCATCTGGTCAGCGTCATTGTGCGGCACGTCACGGGCATGGAGTTAGAGGAGTACGTTCGCGAGAAGCTTGCCAATCCGCTCAATTGGGGGCCATGGAGCTTCGCTTACAAGAACGCCAATCTCGGGCACACGCCCGGCGGAGGGGGCATCGCCCTGCGCGCGCGCGACATGTTGCGGTTCGGCACGCTGCTGCTCGACAAGGGCGAATGGGGTGGCAAGCAAATCATCCCGCGCGGCTATGTGGGCCATTGCGCGAAAGCCTCGCCCTACAATCCGCACTATCCCTACAGCCTGCAGTTTGAAGTTAACTCCGACGGCCACCTGAGCGGAGTGCCGCGCGATGCTTTTTGGAAGTCGGGTTCCGGTGGACATGCGCTGTACGTCGTGCCGTCCATGGATCTGGTGATTTGGAAGCTCGGCGGGCGCGATGAGCAGTACGCCACATCCAATACCGGCTTGCCGGCCTCGCCCGCCAAGCCCGACGCTGCGCGCGCTTCGTTCCGCCCCGCCGAGGGGATCGGCGACGGGGTTCGGCCGTTGCTCAAAAAAGTAGTCAGCGGTTTTGGTACGATGCAACTTCGTTAGGAGACTTCCATCCATGCACCGCATTCTTTATGCTGCTTCCGCAGTTGCAGTCCTCATCGCTTCGCTGGCGCTGTTCTCGCAACAGGGGCAACCCGGCTCGACGCCGCGCAATGAACTGATGGACGGCCGCACGATCGCCGTGCGCGTTGAGTTCGGCCTGCGCGACAGGCAGCCGCGCGACTGGAAGGGCAAAGTCACGGCGCGTTCCGGCGATCTGCTTTCGGTGCGCAACTGGCGTCCGAGGCCCGGCGACAACGTGAGCATGGCGGGATGGAACCTGCGCACGCGCGCGGGCATCAACTTCACGCGGCGCGCGTGGGAAATCGAGCGGCTTACGGACCCGGAGAAATACCTCAACATTCCGGGCGTAATCATCGACGTCAAGGGATCGGCAGCGACGGAACTCGACATCGAGACCGCACAGGGCAAATTCACGGTGCGCCCCTTCGATCTGGCCTTGGGATCTCCCGTAAAGATGCTGGACAACCACATTCGCGTGCAGCGCGTTGCTCCCGCCGAGCGCATCTCGCCTCCCGAGATCAACGCCGATTTCCCATCCATCGCCAACCTCGGCGAAGGGCGGCTGATGGCCGCGTGGGTGGGCTATCGCGACGAGCGCACGGCGGTCTTCACGCGCGAGTTCGGCCCGCACAATTGGGGTCAGCTCAATGTGCTGAACACGGGACACTCCGACATTCATCAGATCGCCGTGGGACGCGACCGGCAGCGCCGCGCCGTCATCGTCTGGAGCGCGCAGGTGGATGGCAATTGGGATCTCTATGCGAGTTACGGTGCGGGCATGAATTGGACCGCGCCGGAGAGGCTCACCACCGCGCCGCAGCCGGACATTTTCCCTTCCGTCGCCTTCGAAGCGCCGAACACGCTGTGGCTCACCTGGCAGGGTTTCCGCAACGGCAAGTCCGACATTTTCGCGCGTTCGTTCGATGGAACCAAGTGGAGCGCCGAGCAACAGATCTCCACTTCGGCGGCGAACGATTGGTCACCGGCCATCGCCACGGGCCGCCGTGGTGGCGTTTACATCGCCTGGGATACCTACGACAAGGGCAACTACGACGTCATGATGCGCAAGGCCACCAGCGGCCAATGGAGCGCAGTGACTCCGATCGCCAATTCGTTGAAGTACGAAGCCGCGGTATCGTTGGCCGTCGACGGTCAGAATCGCCTGTGGGCTACGTGGAACGAATCAGGGATGGATTGGGGCAAGGACACCGGCTTCCTGCCGCGCAAGCAGGGCACGGCGCTGTATCGCTCGCGGTGGATCAACGTCGCGGTTCACGATGGGCAGAGATGGATGGAGCCGGCTCATCCGTTTGAAACGGTGCTGCCCGCCGACATGCAGGAGTTCAACGATTTTCCAACGCTCACGGCCGACAACACGGGCCGTGTGTGGCTATTCTTCCGCCATCGCAACCTGCGCATTCAGGACACGCCCAGCGACACACCGGCCCATCGCGCGGCGTGGGAGATCAACGCCACCACGTACGAAGAAACCGGATGGCGCAAGTTGACTCCGCTGCCCTTCACGCAAGGCCGCCAGCATATGCGCATGGGGCTGGCGGTGCTGGAAGGGGCTCTGGCCGCGGTGTGGCCGATGGACAATCGCGACTACGAGGAGTTTCTCTACGAGCGTGCCGATGTCTATGCGGCGCGCATTCCGATTCCCGCGGGCGGCCTGGGTTCGCTGCGATTCAAACCGCGCGTGCAGCCGGAGTTGAAGCTGTTCCCCACGCATTATGAGGAAGAGAAGGATCTGGCGCGCATTCATGGCTACGAACTGGCAAGCAGCGGCAAGCAATACAAGATCTATCGCGGCGATACGCATCGCCACACGGAGTTCTCGATGGATGGCAACAATGACGGCAGCTTGCTCGACACGTACCGCTACGCCATCGATGCGGCGGAACTCGACTTCCTGCTGGTCAGCGAGCACAACGGAGCGAGCGGTCCCGATAAGGACTACATCAACTACCTGCTGCAACAAACCGCGGACATCTTCAGCGTTGCCGGCAAGTTCGTTCCCTTCTATGGCTACGAGCGCAGCCTCAGCTATCCGAACGGCCATCGCAACGTGTTGTTCACCAAGCGCGGCAATCCGACGCTACCGATTCCGCCCGAGGAGCAGAAGGCACAGACCGGGGCGAAGATGCTGTATGAGTACCTGAAGAAGTACAACGGCATCGCCATCTCACACACGTCGGCGTCGGGCATGGGCACGGATTGGCGCGACAACGATCCTGATGTGGAACCGCTGGTGGAGATCTATCAGGGCGACCGTGTGTCGAACGAATACGAAGGCGCGCCGAAGGCGGCCAACGCGGGCAATCCGGCATCGGCGCCGGGTGGCTTCCGTCCCGCCGGTTATGTATGGAACGCTTGGGCCAAGGGTTACAAACTCGGTGTGCAGGTGGCATCGGATCACCTGTCCACGCACATCAGCTACGCCTGCACGATCGCCACGGACTTCACGCGCGACGGGTTGATCGATGCGATGAAGAAGCGCCACTCCTACGGCGCGACGGACAACATCATCCTCGACTACCGCATGAAGGCGAACAAAGCCGAGTATCTGCAAGGCGACATCGTCGATGTGAAAGGGCCGTTCGAATTGACGGTGAAGATCGTCGGAACGCAACCCGTGCGGCAGATTGACATCATCCGCGGCAAGGAGTTCCTGATGACGAAGAACCCCATGCAGAAGGAAGTGGACTTCAGTTTCCGCGACACCGTGCCGGTGAAGGGGGAAACATTTTATTACGTGCGTGTCATTCAGGCCGATGACCAAATGGCCTGGAGTTCGCCGATCTGGGTGAAACGGTAAATATGGCAAACATCTTTCGCGTGGGCATCACGCCGGACTTCTACACCGATGCCAAAGGGCGCTTCGAAGCGGCGCTGGAAAGCAAGTTGAAAGGCGTGGAGGGGCTGGAGTTCGCCCCCATTCCGCCGCAGCCGGGAAAGGCCATGACACGCGAGGCGGCGGATGCATTCGATGCCATCTTCGCGTTGGGGATCAACTTCACACGCGAGAGCGTGGAGGGCTGCAAGCGACTGGCGCTGATTGCCCGCTGGGGCGTGGGCTACGACATGATCGACATACCGGCCATCAATGAGGCAGGTGTGGTGCTGGCGATTACGCCGAATGCCGTGCGGCGTCCCGTGGCCGAGGCGATCCTGGCCTACGTATTCGCGCTGTCGAAGAACATCATGGAGCAGGATCGCATCACGCGCCAAGGCAAGTGGCGCGGGCAGCTGAGCCGGCTGGGGACGTGTCTCGCAGGACGAACGCTCGGGTCGATCGGCTGCGGCAACATCGCTCAGGAGATGTTCCGGCTGGCCTCAGGGCTGGGATTCACGCGCTTCCTGGCGCACGATCCCTACGCCAATCGCGAAGCCGCCGCGCGCCTGAATGTCGAATTGACGAGCATGGAAGATGTGTTCCGCGAAAGCGACTTCGTGGCCGTGAATTGCCTGTTGAATGAGCAGACGCGCGGCTTGATCGGAGCCGAGCATTTCCGGCTGATGAAACCAACCGCGTTTTTCATCAACACGGCGCGCGGAGCGATTGTGCGGCAGGCGGATTTGACGCAGGCGCTGCGCGAGAAGTGGATTCTCGGCGCGGGCATCGATGTATTCGAGAAAGAGCCCGTCGATGCGCACGAGCCGCTGCTCGAACTGGACAACGTGATCCTCGCGCCGCATGCGCTGGCGTGGACCGAGGAGATCGCGCGCGACAACGGACTGGAGGCTTGCGATAACATACTCGCGTTGTTCCGCGGCGGGATTCCCCATGGAGTGGTGAATCGCGAAGTGTTGCAGTCGCCCGCATTTTTACAGAAATTAGAAAGGCTGAAGCAGTGAAAGAGAACCGTTTCAAAAGAGTGGTGGCCGAGGGCCGGGTGCCGGTAGGGCACATGATCATGGAGTTTGGCACGCGCGGGCTGGCGATGATGGCGAAGGCCGCCGACCTCGATTTCGTGCTGCTCGATATGGAGCATACGGGCTTCGATATGGAGCGATTGGCGGATCTGGCCGCGTTCTTCAAGGCGACTGAGGTGGCGCCGTTCGTGCGCGTGCCGCAGCCGGTGTACCACTTCATGGCACGACTGATGGACGCGGGCGTGCTGGGCATCATGGTGGGCAACGTGGAGACTCCGGAAGTGGCCAAGTCGATTGTCGATGCCGTGAAGTATGCGCCGCTGGGCAAGCGCGGGCTGGGGCTGGGCACGGCGCACAACGATTACGTCGCCCCGGACATCAGCTATCTGCGCACTTCGAACGAAAACACCACCATCATCTGCCAGATCGAATCGCCCATTGGATTGGAGAATGCCGAAGCCATCGCGCAGGTGGAAGGCGTGGACAATCTGTGGGTGGGGCATTTCGATTTATCGAATGCGATGGGCATTCCGGCCGAGTTTGAAAACCCGCGGTTTATTGAGGCCCTGCAGCATGTGGTGGCCGTGGCGAAGAAGTACGGCAAGACCGCCGGCATTCAACCGGGCGATGAGAAGCAGGCGGAGCGATGGATCGGGCTCGGGTTCAATGTGATTTCGTGGAAGGCGGATATCGCCCTGTACCGCGGAGCGCTGCAGAAAGAAGTGAGCTGGCTGCGGGGAAAATTGGGCTAAAGGAATCGCGCACTTCGCGTAATGAGAGGGCATGAGAACGCTCTTTCTGATTGGCGCGCTGGCTGCCGTGATGGCGGCGCAGAATCCCGTGCCGGAAACACCGAAGCTGGTGAAGTACTACATGGGCTTTTTGAAGAAGGGGCCGGGGTGGAACGCCTCGGCCACGCCGGAGAGTGCCGAGTTGCAGAAGCAACACCTCGCTCACCTGCGGCGGATGCACGAGATGGGGAAGTTGGTAGTGGCCGGCCCCTTTGGCGACAACGGTGAGATCCGGGGAATCCTGGTTTTCCGCGGGAAGGATTCACTGGATGAGATGAAGAAGCTGGCCGAGGAGGATCCGGCGGTGAAGGCGGGACGGATGGTGGTGGAACTGCATCCGTGGTATGTGCAGGATGGAGTCTTGCCGTGAAGAATCGCGGTGGCCGCGCGTGCGGTTGTTAGCATGTAGGAATGAGAATTGTTGCGTTGGGACTGCTTGCGGGTGCGTTTTGCATGGGCCAGGGGGTGGATGGGTCGAAGGCCGTGGATCTAACTTACACCTTCGATGAGAAAACCATCTACTGGCCTACCTCGCCAGGGTTTCATTGGGAAAAGACGCAGTGGGGGAAGGCTCCGGGCGGGTATTTCTATTCGTCGGCCAACTACGGCGCCAATGAACATGGAGGGACGCATCTGGACAGTCCCATCCATTTCGCCGAGGGTGGAATTTCGACGGAACAGATTCCGGTATCGAAGCTGATTGTTCCGGCGGTGGTTGTCGATATCGCAGCAGCGTGCGCGCGCAACGCGGACTACCGGCTGATTGTGGCGGACGTGCAGGCGTTCGAACAGAAGCATGGGCGGATTGCCGATGGCAGCGTGTTGCTGGTGCGTACAGGGTGGGGACGATTCTGGCCGGATAAGAAGAAGTATCTGGGGTCGGATAAGCCGGGGGACGTGGTGGATCTGCATTTTCCGGGCGTGTCACGCGAGGCGGCGGAGTTTC
>CALFYN010000090.1 GCA_937952345.1 uncultured Acidobacteriota bacterium | reverse complement strand
TGGCCTGCACCACCACCGGGTAACCCGTTACGCCCGTGGGATACCAGCCTTCGCCGGTCGCTGTCCCTGCACCTGCCGGACTGCTGGTCACCGTCAGGTACACCTGCTTCTGATAGCGGATGGTCAGCGTCGCCGGACCGCTCGGAGTGAAGTCCACAACATTGCTGCCGGGTATGTTCCACAACTGGTATGCCCAGCGAATCGTCGCCGACTCCGTCACCAGACCCGGAGCTGCAAAGCGGTACTTGCGGCCCACCACCAGTTGCAGAGTTGCCGGCAGATTCACCGGCGCCCCGTCCATGGTGATCTGCGTGCCCGGGGCGTTCGATTCGATGCGCACCGGAACGGCGTCCTGCGCCGTGAATGCCGCCGTCACGTACTTGGGCGAGTTCATCAGCACCGTGCCGATCAAGTCGGTGCCGCTGAGAGCGCCGCTCCATCCGGCGAAGTTGTAGCCCGACGCGGGCGCCGCCGTCAGTTGAACGCTGGTGCCGCTGGGGTAGAAGCCATCGGGGAAGTTCGGAACAGGAGTGATGGTTCCTCCATTTGTGGGCGCAACGTTGGCCTGCAGCCGGTAGGACTCGGTGAAGGACACGGTGTAAGTTCCACCCGCCTGTGTGGCGATGACGTTATGTCCCTGCGCGCCGCCGTCGGACCAACTGGCGAAGCGGTAGCGGATGTCCCCCACAGTCTGCGTCGTGTTCAGCGTCAGGAAGTTCTGCGAGCCCGGCGCCCAGGTGAAGTGAGCCGGGGTGGTCACCGGGGTTCCGTTCACCGAGACCACCAGGCCCGGTGGATTGCTGGTCACCGTGGTGCGGCCCACGACGTTCATGGTCACGGGGATCTCCACCGTGTTCACGGCCGATTCAGACTGGATGAACACGGAGCCCTGATAGACGCCCGGAGCGAGTCCCGACGGATTGACGGTCACCACCAGCGCGGTCGGCGTCGATGGAATGTCCGTGTTCACCTGGATCCACGGCCGGTTCGCGGTGAACGTGAGTGGGAGGTTCGCGCTCGTGGGATCCGCCATGGCATTGATGACGGTCGCCTTCGTTTCGGTGGACGTCAGGACGCTGATGGACCCTGGCGATGCCGACAGCATGGTCAGGATCCGCAGAGTGACCGGCACGTCGGTGCTTCCCAGGCTTCCCGAGAGGCTGTCGGAAAGCCGCGCCGTGCATTCATGCAGGCCCGGCAGCAGCGCTGTGGCGTTCGAGTTCACCGTCAGTTGCATGCGCGACTGCGCCGGCTCGGCCACGGCGGTCAGCCACGGGCAAGTCGACGTTGCGGTGAGCCCTGTCGCAAAGCCGCTGAGGGCCACGTTCTGTGGGGCCGGCAGGCTGCCGCCGCGGGTCATGCTGAAGGCGACGCTCGATGGAGTCGGGGCCATGCGAGGCGCTACCGTTACGGAGATCTCAGCCGATTCGCTCTGCACGTGCAGGTCGCCGCCCGTGAAGGTGGCCGCAAAGCGGTGCACGCCGGGGGGCAGCACGCCCATCGAGGCCGAAACCGAGTTGCCGGCCGGCCGGGTTACGGTTGTCGTCTCCGGATTCGGATCGGAGGTGCGCACGAAGGCCACAGCGGCATTCTGGAATCCGGAAAGAGCGGAGGTCACGAAGGCCCGCAGTTCCACCTGGTTGTTATACGGCACGGGGTTGCTTGCGGAGGTGAGCGTGATCTGCGACGGCGCTTTGACAATCAGCTTGATGTCGAGGGTTCGCTCCGTATAGGGCGAAGTCCCGCCATGATACACCCGAAAGCGTATGTTCCCGGCATAGCTTCCCGGGGCCAGGGCGGCGGCTTGGGAGTTCACGCTTACGGGAATATCGACTACGCCTTCGAGCGGCATGGTGGACGGGTAGACCACCTTGGTGATCCAGGGTTGGTCGTAATAGACCTGAATCGGACTTCCCGCCGTGCCATACAGCTTCACGTTCAGCGCTGGAGGGACTGCCCCACCGGGCGCCACGGTGACGGTCCACTGATTCGGCTGCAGGGCAACGGGGGAAGTGCCGTTCACCGAGTAGCCCAGCCAGATCTCCTGGTCGGGGCCGACCATCTCGGCGAGCCGCTTGTTCTGATAGGCATTGCGCGGAAAGGCAAATTCGAAGGGATTACCCGGGGTGCTGAACTCGGTGGCGCAGGCCGAATTGCCGATGGCCGCATTCCAGGCGTAGGCTTGCGAAGTAATGCGCCAGCCGCGCTCGTCATTGGAATTGCCGTATGCCCGGACCGGCGCGCAGGCCAGCCGCTTCAATTCGTTGGCGGGCCTGGAAAACCAGCGCCGGGTGTTGGCATTGAGAGCCGCCGGCCCGTTCTGCCCGTAGTCGAACGGAGCCCAACTCCAGATGGAATAACGGACGCGGTCATCGGGGGTGCTGCGCGGGTCCACGTTGTAGCCGGACCACAGGGAGTTGAGGAAATCGAGTCCGATGATGTTCACGCCGCAGGCCGCCGCTTTCCGTACGTCGTCTTCTTCGAGGAAGCCGGTGTAGTTGTCGCCGAGGATAGGATCGTTGATGTTGAGCAGGCTGCGGCCTTCGGCCACGTCCCACCAATTATTAGGGGCGCGGTCGATCTGCCATACGAAGTCGGAGGCGATGCAGGAGTTGAAGTCCTGCTTGCGGGGCCAGTTTTTGGCGACCTCGCCATCCAGCACGTAGGAACTGGCATCCCAAACCCAGCCGTTATTGGCGGGGGGCGATTTGTCATGCATCATAAAGAGGATCTGCTTGCCGCCGGCGCGGATCTCCTGCAGGGTGGGCCAGCGGGTGAAGGTGGATGGCGGCTTGTAAATGACGCTGCCGAGGTTTGTGTTGAGCTCGTTGTAGAGTTCGCTGTAGTTCTCCGAGGGGAGGTTCTTGTCGTTCAGCTTGACGATGATCACTTCGCCGGGATTGGCGCTGAGCCAGTTGGCGATCTCCTTGAGGGCATAGCCGAACAAGCGTGTGGCGTAGCCGGGGACGCGGCAGTAGGCTGTGCTGGAGGCGTGGCAGAGGCGGATGGCGTTGCGGCCGGCGCCGCCGTAGTAGTGGGGGTCCAGTTCGAGGTGGCGGACGCCGATGTTGAGCTGGTCTGTAATGGAGTAGTAGTGATTAGTATATGCTCCAGATCCAAAGCCTTGGTGGAAATTACTGAAAGCGTTGTGTGAGCCTAGCCAAGGTATCCGATTGATTGGTTGATCTTTAGATATTCCGTACAACTGCTGAGCCAGCACCCAGCCGAGCCAGCCCGATTGCTTGGACCATGTCGTTCGCTTATCGTTGACACACGTCCCGTCCTGATTCTTCAGGTCGGCTTCGCAGCCGTGCTTGGTCCAATACCGCATGTTGTAGTGCTCCCAGTTGGTCCACGAACAGGCGGGTTGACCTTCGTTGCCACAATCGTAGGTTCGTTGTGCTGCCAGGGGAGACAGGCAGCAGAGTGTCAGTGCGAGCCCGGCGATGAGGCCGTTTGGAGAGATTTCGAGTCGCATGGTTTTTCGAGACTACGGTGAGAAGGCGGGTTTGAGCAATGGAAGGGCAGTGAAGTGGAACTGAAACGCGATATTCTCGAGATGAATAGCTTACTGTAAGTAAATAAATGACTTAACAATGGGTCTGAGCTGGTTCACGAGATGTTATCCTGGTAGCTTATGGGGGCGATGCCGGGTTCTACAGGTGGTCCGCCGGAACGTTCGCCTGTGCGCTTCGGAACATTCATCCTGGATCCGGTCTCTTTGGAACTGAGGCGGAATGGCATTCCTGTGCGGCTGCAGGGGCAGCCGATGCAGATCCTCCTCATGTTGATCGAGAATCCGGGGCAGGTGGTGACGCGGGAGGAGATGCAGCGGCGGCTGTGGTCCGCGGACACGTTCGTCGAATTCGATGCCAGTCTGAACACGGCGATCAAGAAGGTGCGGCAGACACTGGGGGACACGGCGGAGAATCCCCGTTTTGTGGAGACGGTTCCGAAGATCGGGTACCGGTTTATCGCCCCGGTGCACAAGCTGGTGGTGCCGATGCCGCAGGCGGCGCCGGTTGAGCCGGCTGCGACTGTGCCGGTGGCAGCCTCGGGCAATGGGTTTCCGTGGCGGATGGCGGCCGCGGCTTCGGCAGTGGCTGTGGTCCTCCTCGCGGTGATGCTTGTGTACCGCCGTTCGGCCACTCCGGTTGGCGGTGCGCCCACTCGTTTCGAGATCACGCTGCCTCGGGATCATTCCCTGGGGGGCACCTACTCGCGGGGCATCGCGTTGTCCCCGAACGGGCGCACGCTGGTGTATTCGGCGTGGCAGGCGGGCAATTACCGGCTGTTTCGGCGGGAGATGAACGAGTTCGAGTCCCGGCCGATCCCGGGAACGGAAGATGCGTGGACCCCGGTGTTCACGCCCGACGGTTCGCGGATTGGGTTCACGATCGGCTCGGAATTCCGGACGATGGCTCTCGATGGGGCGAACGCTCGCACGGAGCTGCGGTTTCGGCCCGATCTCACGGTAGGGTGGGCTGGGGCGGTGTGGGCTCCGAACGGAGACCTTTACTACAGCGACGGCCCTACGCAAACGGGCGGACTTCCGACGCTCGCGCTTTGGGCCAAGACGGGCGAATCCAAGCGGATGCTGACCGGGAAACTATTCGGACAATCCCCCGAGTGGCACTTCATCCAGCAGGTTCTGCCGGGCGGCAGGCACCTCCTGTTCTCGATTGTGCGAACGCCAGACGATCGGGACATTGCGGTCTATTCGCTGGAAACGGGTGCGACGAAGATTGTGGTGCGCGGCGGCACCGGGGGGCTGTATCTGCCGACCGGCCACCTGGTGTACTCCGTTTTCGCGAAAGGGAGGCGGCTGTACGCGGTCCCGTTCGATGTGGAGCGTCTGGAAACGACGGGAACTCCGATTGCGCTGGCCTCGGCGGGCCATGATGGATGGCGGAGGCCGACGCTGGCAGTTTCGGAAAGCGGGACGCTGGTGTACCGGCCCGCGCCGGCGGCGGAGGCCAACGAATTGACCTGGGTGGATCTGTCCGGCCGAGCCACACCGCTGCCGGTACCGCCGGGTCCGTACGCGGTGCTGGATATTTCCGCGGATGGGGAAAGACTGCTGATTGCGAAACAGGAACCGGCTTCGGGGCAGTGGCACGTGTGGCGCTACGAAACGCGGCCGGGGATCTGGACGCGGCTGCCGTTCGGTTCGATCACGCCGCCGCAGGGGACATGGGCTCCGGATGGAAAGCGAGCGGTGATCAGCGCCGAACTGCACGGCAGTTCGCTGGTCAACCTGTACCTTGTGGACTTTCAGGGCACGGCCCCGATACGGGTGTCGGAAAGCCGGTACGGCCAGTTTCCGTCGGCGTGGTCGCCGGTTCACGATACGGTCGCTTTTGTGGAAGGCACGCGTCCGAATCAGGCGAGCGAAATCCTGGTGAAGCGGATGGGGACGCCGGAACCGGCGCGGGAGCTGTTCCCGTCGCCGGGCTTCGAGTCCACTCCGTCGTTCTCGCCGGACGGGCGGTGGATCGCGTTCACCTCGGACGGGAAGGTGTTGGTGCGGGCCTACCCACAGGGGCAGCGCAACTTTCCGGTCGCGGAGGGGGCGGCCGGACCGCTGTGGTCTCCGGATGGGCGGACCATTTACGTAAGGAGAAAGGGCGGAGCTTCCGCGGTGAGCTTTGCACCTGGCGCGGAGCCGGTGATCGGAACGCCGCGTGTGCTTTTCGAAGGCGACTATGCGATGCCTGATAACTGGACCCGCAAATACAGCCTTGCGCCGGATGGGAAACGTTTTCTGATGGTGAAACTGGAACAGAGCCCGCTGCGGGAACGGACATTGCACGTGGTGCTGAATTGGTTTGACGAACTGCGGCGCGGCCAGTGAGTTTTTAAACGCGCTTCACGATGACCATTTCGCCGAGCACCTGTTCGACGCGCACGGGGGTATTTTCGGCGATGGCCTTGCCGTCATCGGAGCGGGCGATCTTGTCGACCATTTCTTCGCCGACCTGGCAGCGGATCTGCCCGACGCCGTCCTTGGGAATGCCGACGACAACGCGCGCGGTCAAGCCCACGAAATCGCGGGTTTTGACTTCGGTGGTCGCCTGCTGCCCGTAGAGGAAACGGGCGAAGGCATAGATCATGGCTCCGAAGACGCCGCCGCTGGCGAGTCCGATGCCGGAGGCGGGTAATGTGGAAAGCCCATAGTAGGTGGCGATGGCGCCGGCGCCGCCGAAGGCTGTGATGAAGACGCTGAGCACGCGCGGGCTGAAGAAGCTGGGTCCGCCGTCGAAATCGTGATCGACCTCGTGGTCGAATCCGAAGCTCTCGAAGATTTCCCCGAAGACCAAAGTGGCGAGGAGGAAGAGAAAACCGATTCCCGCGATGGACAGAAATACGGTAAAGGCGGACAGACTTTCGAAGAATTCTCCCAAAGGAAGCGTACCCCTTAGAATGAGGAGTCTAGCCGAGGGATTACGGGAAAGTCAAACGCCGTCGCGGCGAAGGCCGAGCGAGCGCATGCGCTTGTGGAGATTGGTGCGCTCCATGCCGAGGGCGCGGGCGGCGCCGGAGACATTCCAGTTGGCCTGTTCGAGGGCGCGCAGGATATGGTCGCGCTCGGCGGATTCGCGGGCTTCCTGCAGAGAGGATCGGGGGCCTGCCGTGCGCCCCATGCGGATCTCGGCGGGCACGGCCGATGGGGGGATGGCATCCTCCTGGCAGAGGATGGCCATGCGTTCGACGGCATTGCGCAACTCGCGGGCATTGCCGGGCCAGTGATGTTGTTCGAGAGCGGCCACGGTTTCCGTGTGCAAACATTTTCGCCGGAAATTGTTTCGAGAGCAGAATTCGTCGAGGAAGTACTCCGCCAGGGGGCGGATGTCGGAGGGCCGCTCGCGGAGGGCGGGGAGGCGGAGGGGCACGACGCTGAGGCGGTAATAGAGATCCTCGCGGAATTTTTCTTTTTCGACCATTTCTTCGAGGTTGCGGTTGGTGGCGGCGACGATGCGGACGCTGACGCGGATGGGCTTCTCTCCGCCGACGCGATGGAACTCGCCTTCCTGGAGCACGCGGAGGAGTTTCGCCTGCGAGGCATGCTGCAGGTCGCCTACTTCGTCGAGGAAGAGCGTGCCGCTGTCGGCGAGTTCGAACTTGCCTCGGCGGAGCGTGCTGGCGCCGGTGAAGGAGCCCTTCTCGTGGCCGAACAATTCGCTTTCGATCAATTCGCTGGGGATGGCGGCGCAGTTGACCTTGACGAACGGACCCTGTGCAAAGGGGCTGTGTTCGTGGATGTGGGCGGCGAGCAGTTCCTTGCCGGTGCCCGATTCGCCGATGAGGAGGACGCGGGCATCGGAGCGGGCGGCGAGCGTGGCCTGTTCGACGATGGCGCGGAAGGCCGGGCTATCGCCGATCATGCGCGGGGCTGCGCCGACTTTTTCGCGGAGGGATTGGTTTTCCTGTTCGAGCTTGGAGCGGTCGAGGGCGTGTTGGACGGCGAGCAGGACGCGCTCGCGGGCGAGGGGTTTTTCGAGGAAATCGTAAGCGCCGAGGCGGACGGCTTCGACGGCCATGGCGATGGTGCCGTGGCCGCTGATCATGATGACGGGGGCGGCTCCGTTCTGGCGTACCTGGCGGAGGAGGTCGATGCCATTGCCATCGGGGAGCCGGACATCGAAGAGATAGAGGTCGAAGCGGCCGGGCGCCGCTGCAAACTCCGCCGCGCCGCGGCAGACGGTCACGCTATGCCCGTCCCCTTCGAGGATCCATTTCAGGCTGCGCCCGATATTCTCTTCGTCGTCGACAATCAGGATTCGCTTTGTGCCCATGCGGTTTCCGTTTCAGTGAGTGGGACGGATGGTTTTGAGGCGAGGCGGAGGGTCAGCCGGAATGCGGCGCCGCCCAATTCGCCGGTGATGCATTCGATATCGCCGCCCGAGAGGAGTGCGCTTTTGCGTGCGATGGAGAGTCCGAGACCCATGCCGGACTTTTTGAAAGAGATGGTGGGTTCGAATAATGTTTCGCGGGCATGCAGACTGAGGCCGGGGCCCGAGTCGTGCACTTCGACGTGGAGGGTGTCGCCGTGCAGGGATGTCACTCCCAGCACGACGCCCGCGGGTCCGGCAGCTTCGGCGGCATTTTCGAGCAGGTTGGTCAACACGCCTCGGACCAGATCCTCGTCGGCGCGTACGAGCGGATGGCGAGGGGAAAGGCGGAGGTTGTAGAGAACTTCGGGGTGGGCCGAGCGGAGGAAAGAAATGCGTTCTTCCATGACGGCATTTATGTCGAAATCGGAGAAATGCACGGGCGGCTCGGCGGCGAGATCGGAAAATGCCCGGACGCGTTTTTCGAGCCGGTTCACTTCGTCGACGATGATGGCGGCGGCCTGCTCGAAGAACTGGCGGTCGGCGCCGGGTGGTTGGCGGGCGGCCATTTCTTCGACGGTGAGGCGGATGGGGGTGAGCGAGTTTTTGACCTCGTGGGCCATCTTCCTCCCGAGGGCTTGCCAGCTGGAGAGGCGGGTTAAGAGAATGAGGCGCTCGCGGCTTTGTTCCAATTGGCTTGCCATGCGGTTGAAGGCCTCGAGGGCGATGCCGATTTCATCCTTGCGGCGGGGTGTTACGCGGACGGACAGATCGCCGGCGGCGAGCCGCTCCAGGGCCTGCGTCAACTGATGGACGGGTTTCGAAATGCGATGGGCGAAGAAGACGAGGACGACGATGGTCAACACGCCGCCGGCGGCTCCGATTAAGAGCAGGGGATAGAGAAAGCCGCTTCGCAAGTCGCGGGTGCGGGTGTCTTCAACGCGATCCCAGGCGCTGGTGTACATTTCGGCGAGGCGGGGCATCTGGCTGGCGGCCATGGGGCGCGTGTAGCGGAGGATCTCATCGTGGCGGCGCACCAGCATCTCGAGTTTGTCGCCCTTGGCTCCGGTGAGGACGAACCCTTCCTGCCGCCCGCTTTCGAAGAATGCGGAGACGTCCGGGGGCCAGGAGGCGCGGCTGGTGATGGGAAATCGCTCGGGCGGCACGCGGCCGGCTTCGACGGAAGCGCGCAGGTTTTCGCAAGCGAGCTGATACAGTTCGCGTCCGGTGGCGCGCAAGGCTTGGGAGAGCGTGTCGATTTCGCGCGTGGAGGAAAGGGAGAGGCTTCGTTCGAGCAGTGCGCTGGTGACCCAGAGCGACACTACGAGCGGGCCGAGCACGGCCAGGAGGAATGCGAGTAGTAGCCTGTTGCGCAAACGGTTCATTTCGCCTCAGGGGCTTTGCGCCGAATGTCCTTGAGACGAATGGGACCTGCCTGGAGGTTCCATTTTTGCTGCTGGGCGCGTGCGGGACGGCTGAAAATCTCGATTAACGCGGTGAGGCTGATGCCGGGTTCGCCGAGCAAGGGCGAGGAGGACCGCCCATCGCCGGCGCGCACTTCCACTTGCACGGTGTAGGGTACTTCGGGATCGAGCGAGGCGGCGGGTACGGCGATGTTGTCGAAGCACCAAGCCGCCGCGTCATCTTGGGAAAGGTGGGACACCTGGCGGCGCGGGGATGGATGGCGGCTGAGCCGGGCCACGGAAAACTTCTCCTCCCATAGATCGTAGCTGACGACGAAGCGCTCGACGGCGCGGGCGGCTAGCGTGCCGCCGCGGGTGACGCTCAATTGAAAATCGAAGGGGACGGCGCGGCCGTTGCGCACCGAA
>CALFYN010000089.1 GCA_937952345.1 uncultured Acidobacteriota bacterium | reverse complement strand
TCGCTGGTCCCCCGGCCCCCCAAGCCTTTGTCTGCGTCAATCAACGGGATGGAAACGAGCCGACACGAACCACTTGCCGTGGCTGAATTGTCTCCAATGCTGCAATACAATCAGGAAGGAGCGGCAGTAGGTCCGGAATCCTATTCGACCGGGCGTGCAGGATCAGCACGGCGATTCGTACTGAGTCCAGGTTCTGCTGGTATGGAAGGTTCTTGTCTAGTGTGAGCAGAACATCAAACATGTGCTCCGCCAGAGCCAACAACTCACCGTTCTTTTTCCCTGGCCAGCCGCATTCAACCACTGTCCGGCACTCGTGGCCAGCGAGATGTGCGGCCAGCTTTCGCGGCAGGTTCTCGTCGATCAGAATCCTCATCGATGGCTGGTAAGGAGGGCCTTGGCTTCTTCCAGCGCGGCGATAGCCGCCTCGCGGCTGACGGAGGGGAAGTTGTCCAGAAACTCGTCTAACGTGTCGCCGGCCTCCAGGTAGTCGATCAACGAATCGACGGGCACGCGTGTCCCACGGAAGCACGGCGTACCACCCAGGATGTCCGGATCGCTTACTATGACGGACTCGCGCTGAGAGCGTACCATCGCCTTTAGTCTATCAGCAGAGAACCGACCGATTTTACTGCAGCCGGTTCCGATCGTTCGTCACCAGTTCATCGAAGATCGCCAGCACCTGCCGCCGGTATTCATACACCCGTTGCAGCGATTCCCGGAAGTTCGTATCCTTCCGGTAATGCGAAAGCCATTTCTTCAATGTGGCCTTGGGGATGGTGATGTCCTTCCGGATGTCATCCGCGCTGTGTCCGCGCAGGAACAGGCCGTAGAACATCGCCGCTTCCCGGCGCGTGGCCATCGGATCGAAATCGTCGTAGCGAGGCACTTCAGTAAATCTCCCAGCGACTAGCCCAGAAACTGCCAGTATAAACAGCCTTCCCAGAACTGGCAAGACCCTCTTTCTTATCTTCGGCTGTTCTGTCTACAATGTTAGAGTCGGCATCGATCCTGGGAGTTTCAAATGAATAAATTGTGCCTTCTCGCGCTGTCCTCGGCGGCCTTCGCCATGGCCGATTCCTGGTCCGGAACCCTCGTTGATGTCATGTGCAAAGGCAAGGATGTGGCCAGCCATACCCGCCAGTGCGCTCTCGCCTGCGCCAAGGGCGGCTACGGCCTGGTCCTCGCTGATGGCAAGTTCATCAAACTCGATGAACAAGGCAACGCCATGGCCCTTTCCAAGCTCAAAGCCGCTACCAAGGACAAGGACCTCAAAGCCAAAATCACCGGCAAACTCGACGGCGACGTCATTGCCGTGGAGTCGATCGATCTGCAATAGGCAGCCGGTACGCCGCCATCTCACTGGCATTCCGCACAAACAGCAGTCCCGACGCCATCACCGGATGGTTCCACGTCTTGCCCTCGAGCACGTGCATCTTGGCAAGCTCCTTGTATCCTGCCGGCGACGCCTCCACCAGCGCCAGATCCCCGTCTTCGGAAAGCACCAGCAACAGATCCTGATCGGCCAGCAACAGCATTTGCCCGTTGCCGTATCGCCCGCCCTTCCACACCCGCCGGCCCTCGTCCAGATCAATGCAGGCCAGAATCCGCGCGTCGAATCCATAGGCATGCCCTTTGTGAATCACCGTATCGTTGAAGTACGGCTTCAATGCCGTTGAGGTCCACTTCGTCCCGACGCTCCAGCCGTCCGCCCCGCGCACGGTGTCGATGCGCCGCGTCCCGGCGGCCTGCGAAGCCGAAATCAGAACGCCGCCCCCGGGCAGCAGTGCGGGTTGAATGATCGGCATCCCCGGCCATTCGTGCCACCACAACCGTTTGCCCGTGGCCGGATCGAGGCTCGCCACCCCCCGTGGCGCGGCGATCAGCAGTTGCTCCATTCCGTCCATCTTCGCCAGGTGCGGTGAACTGTAGCTTCCCCCCACCTCTTCGCCCAGCCACTTCAGATCGCCGGTCGCCTCGTCATACGCCGCCAGCCGCCCGACATAAACAATCACCAGCCCCTGCGTCACCACCGGCGAAGCCGAAAAGCCCCAATCGGGAATCGGCCGTTTCGTATCATCGGCTGCCTTACGAGTCCAGATCCGCCGCCCCGTCGCCGCGTCCAGCGCATTCAACACCCCTGTTGCACCCAGCGCATACACGCGTCCATTCGCCAGCGTCGGCGTGCCGCGCGGCCCCGCGCCCGCATTCGATTCGAAAAATCGCACCCCGTCCGCGTGCCGCCAAACCAGATCACCGCTCTCGGCCTTGTATGCCGTCACCAACTCTTCCTCGCCGCGCTGCTCCTGCGTGTACAACAGCCCCCCTTGCACCGCGAACGATGACCATCCCGGCCCCACCGGCTTGCGCCAGATCTCGCGCGGCGGCGATTGTGCCCAGTCCGTCGCGATCCTCAAACCGCGCACCACGCTGTCCCGATTCGGCCCCCGGAAACCGGGCCACTCCGGCGTCACCACAACCGTTTCCGGCACCGCCCGAGGCGTCGGCACATCGGCCACCGCCGGCGCCGCCGGCATGGGGAGCGCCTTCGCCAACAGTTGCTCCTCCGCCGTCACCGACCATCGCCAGGCAAACGTCGCATTGTGGTCTCCATCGATTCCTTCCATCCGGATCAACGTCCAGCCCAGCGTACTCAGTGCGATCCCGCACGCCACCACGAACCGCCGCCGCCGCGCCTCCAGATTCTTTCCCGCGTACACCGCCGCCACCAACCCCACCAGCGCAAACGGAGCAGCGTAGGCGAACATCCATGCCGGGCCCATCGATTCATGCTTCCCCCACCACGTAGCCCCCAGTCCGCCCACCAGCAACCCCAGCGCTCCCATCCGTTCCAGCCACGCCGCACGGCTGAAGAAGAGCCACCACACCAGGATCGCCACCGCGCACGCCATCACCCCTTGCATTGCCAGCAGGAACCCCGGAAATCCAGGCACAGCGGCTTTCAACCCAAAGCGCGCGGCCAATAACAGAGCGGCCCCGGCTAGCCCGGGCCAAATCCGAAGTGGTGCCATGCGAAAAATTACGATGCCGCGGCGGGATTTGTTCCATCCATCGCCGACAGCCGCCCTTTGCGTAACGGAACCCACAGCTCAAACACCGCCGGATTCTCCAGCCACGTCATCATCCACAACACCATCTCTTGTTTCTCGGCGCGCTTCTCCGCTGCCACCTTCTCATTCGCCGCCACCAGCTTGGCGTGATTCTTCGCCGTAATCACCGCCCCGCGCACCACCTTCCGCCGCGCCGCGTCGCCCTGCGCATACTCCTGTGCCAGCAGCAGCAGCGTCCGCTCCAAATCGTGAAAATCGTCCTGCCGCACGCCTTCCACCAACGGCGCCAGCGGCAATCCACACACCCGCAGCAGATCGCGAAACAGCCGGTCGCTCATCCGCGGCAACTCCGTCCGCAACCGCTTCGCCGCACCTTCATCCACCAAAACAATCCCATCCCGTTCGAGCAGCGCCGCCAGCGCAACGCGCCATCTCTCCTTCTTAGTTCCCTGCTTTCCTCTGGCCACGGCGATACTCCATCACCGCCTTATTATGCGCCTCCATGCTCTCGGAGAACACATGTCCCCCAGACCCATCCGGCCGCGCCACGAAATACAAATACTCCGTCTCGGCTGGACGCAGCGCCGCCGCCAGCGCCTTCATCCCCGGATTGGCAATCGGACCCGGCGGCAATCCCGCATGCTGATACGTGTTGTACGCATTGCGGCTCTCCAGATCCGACCGGTAGATCGTACCCCGATACCGCCCATCGAGCAGCGCCGCGTAAATCGTCGTCGGATCGCAATCGAGCTTCATTCCCCGCTCCAGCCGATTGCGAAACACCGCCGCCACCATGGGCCGTTCCTCGCCCACCGCCGTTTCCTTGTCCACCAGCGATGCCAGCGTCACCGTGGCATGCACCGGCGCGCGCGCATCCAGTTCCTTCCACGCCCGCCGGAACCGCGCCGTCATATCGCGCGTCAACTGCCGGCCCGTCGTGCGCCGCGTCACCCGGTACGTAGCCGGAAACAGGTACCCCTCGAGCGTCGGCGCTTGCGGAGCCAGATCCCGAATCAACTCCGGATCCTTCGCCGCGCTCACGAAATCCTTCGCCGCCGTAAGCCCCTGCTCCTCCAGAATGGCCGCCATATCGAACAGATTGCTGCCCTCGGGAAACGTCACCTCGTAATAGAAAATATCCCCGCGCGCGATGCGGTCATACACCTCGAACGGCGTCGCCGCCTTCGCGAATTGATATTCTCCCGCCTGCAAAGTACGCCCGCGTTCCAGCGCCCGCGCCGCCAGAAAATGCCATTCGCTACGCACGACGCCCGCCGCCGCCAGTTGCCGCGCAATCTGCCGCGTGCCCGCCCCGCGCGGGATCTCCAGAATCACTTCCCTCTCAAATCCCCGATACGGCGCGCGCAACATGGCATACCCCGCCGCCGCGGCCACGGCCGCCAGCACCACCATCACCATCAACAGGCGTTTCATTGTTCTTCCGGCCATGGGCATGCTTCCGGTAGCGAATCCAGGTAACTCTGCAGGATGAGAACGGCGGAAAGCTTATCGATCGCCTTCGCCCGCTTCTCAATCCCAATTCCGCTGGAGCGCAACACACGCCCCGCTTCAACCGTGGTCAGCCGTTCGTCCCACAACTGCACCGGGATGCCCGTTCGTTGCTCCAGCTTCGCGGCGAATTCCTCCACCAGGTGCGCCTGCCGCCCGGCATCCCCGCTCATGTGCAGCGGATGCCCCACCAAAAACATTCCGGCCTCGTATTGTTTCGCCATCTGGTGCAGCCGCCACAGATCATGACGCAAGTTCTTGCGCACCAGCGTTTCCAGCCCCTGCGCCGTGATGCGCAGCGGATCGCTCAGCGCCAGCCCGATGCGGCGCAGGCCCACATCGAGCGCCAGGATGCGCGTCAGGTCGGGTTGCGGCGTTTCGTTCATATTTCGAAAATCGGGCCCTCTCTTCTAGGTTCGCACGTGTAAGATAAAGAATAAGCGTGGAGCTTCTCACCCCATCGTTGGCCAGCAAAATGCCCCGCCCCACAGGTCACGCCCTGCTGGGCTTCGCGGCGGTCATTGCTCTTCTCTATTTTGGACGAATCTTCTTCATCACCGTTACCGTGGCGCTGATTTTAGCGCTCATTCTCGATCCCCTGGTGAGCTTCTGCATGCGCCTGCGCATGCCCCGCGGCGTCGCCTGCTTCGTCACCTGCAGTGTCGCCCTGCTCGCCGTCTACTTCGCCGCCGTCGCCTTCTACACGCAGGCCGCCGGCCTGCTCGCCGATCTGCCCGCCTACAGCCAGCGCATCAACGAAATGGTGGATAGCGTTGTCAGCCGCCTCGAACATACCGAAAAATCCATCTCCGAAATCGTCGTCCCCAAACGGCTCCGCGACGGCAAAACCTCGCAGGTCATCACCACCCCGCCGCCTCCTCCGCCGCAAAAGACCACCTCCAAGCGCCGCTCCGCCGATCCGCCACTGCCCACCGTGCAGGAGGTGCGAATCAGCCAGGAAAAAGAGCCCATCGTCAACACGCTCTACACGTATTTGAGTTCCTTCTACGACGTGCTGCTGATGGCCAGCTTCGTCCCCTTCCTCGTCTATTTCATGCTCAGTTGGCGCGATCACGTGCGCCGCAGCGCCATGATGCTCTTCCAGGGCGCCGACCGCATGATCGCCGGCAAAAGCTGGGAAGGCATCGCCGACATGGCCCGCGCCTACGTCGTCGGCAATTTCATCCTCGGCCTGCTGCTCTCCGTGGCGAGTTCCCTCGTCTTCTGGTGGGCCAATCTTCCCTTCCCGCTGCTGGTGGGCCCGGTCAGCGCCTTCCTCAGCCTTATTCCTTACGTCGGCCTGCCGCTGGCCCTCGTTCCACCGTTTTTCGCCGCGCTCCCCGTACACCCCAAAATCGGCGCGTATCTCATCATCGGCAGCATTGTCGCCTTCTTCCATTTACTCGCGCTGAACCTGCTCTACCCCAAACTGGTCGGCGCGCGCGTGCACCTCAATCCTCTCGCCGTCACCATCTCGCTGATGTTCTGGGGCACCCTTTGGGGCGCCGCCGGACTCGTTCTCGGCATCCCCATCACCGCCGGCGTCAAGGCCGTCTGCGATAACGTTCGCGGCCTGGAGCCTTACGGGAAATTGCTGGGGGATTAGCCGCAATCGCCCGGTACGGCAGCACCTGCCAGTTGCGAGCCTCCTGGCCTCCGACCCGGTTCCGGTTCGCTTCCGCTCCGAAGTAGATTCCCACGCTGCCCCGGTTCTCCCCCAGTGGCGGATTCCCCTCCCAAGCCGCGTCCAGCCGCACGTTCCGTCCCCTTTGTCCCCCCTGCTCGAAAATCAACCACTCCCCATCGAGCGCCGCCTCCATCGCATTCCCCTTCACCGCCACTTCCAGCCGGTGAAATCGCCCCCCGTCGAAACCCTCCACCGCCTGCGTGAACGCCACCGTCGACATCGGATTCAGACGCCGCACCGTGACACTCCCCGTCGAATGTAACCGCACCCAGAACCCCGCCGACGAGCCCCCTTGTATCCCATCCCCAGGCGCCGCGCGCCGGCTGCGGAAGAACGGCCCCGCCTGCGTCTCCTCTCCCAAAGGCCCCACCGGCGTTTTCAACTCCACGGACTGATAGAGATCCTGGCCCAGGTCCGCCGCCCGCATCTCCGCCATTCCGCAATCCCCAACGCGTTTGCCCAACTGCACCCCCGCGTAATCCAGCCCAGTGTTTCGGACCGCTCCACCCGGCCCGATCTCTAAACGCACGCTATCGTGTGCCGCCGGCGAAGCCAGTGCCATGAGATAGTATCGGCCCAGCCCCGGCGCCTCCACGTCCACTGTTCCGGCTCCACAGCGATACAGCGCCGCAATCATCGCCGGACGCAGCGCGTAGGCGTACACTCGCGCATCGTCGATATCCCCGCGGAAAAACGTCCCCCGATGCACTCCGTTGCCCAGCGCCCATCGCGTTTCCGGTCCCGCCTGCTCCGTTCGCTCCAACGGCATCGCCGCCGCCCCTTCCTCTACCCCGTCCACGTACAGGGTCCCCCGGTCCCCGGGGTTTCCCGCATAACTCCCCGCCACCAGGTGCCACTGCCCATCGTCCACACGCCGCAGGCTGACAGCCAGATCCTTCCGCCCCGCCTGCCCCGCCCATCCATGCCTGCCCCACGTCACTCTGCCGTCCTGCCGCAACGACAAACGGAAACTGTCGTTGCTGTCGCTCAAACGCGGCGCGCTGTTGTAATTGAAAATGACCGTGGAATCCCCATTCGTCGTCGATGTCCGGATCCACACCAGCATCGTGCGCGCCGAGCCGCCCACCGGCAACACCCTTTCCTCATCCACTCCTTCCAGCACTGTCCGCAATCCGTCAAACCGCACGGCTTTCCCCTGTACCCCGGTGACATCCCCTCCGTCCATCCTCCACCGCGCCACTTCCAGCCGTGGCGGTTCCTTTGCCGCCGGACTCCTCCGTTCCGCCATCCACACCCCAGCCATCAGGACACCGGCCGCCGCCACTCCCGCCCATATCCGTCCCCGTCGCCGCACCGCCTGAGCCGGTACCGCCACGGCGCCGGGCACGGCCGCCGCGTCCTCTCCCGCGTTCTCCAATCCGGCAATGAACTGATACCCTCGCTTCGGCACGGTCTTGATGAACCGCGGCGTGCGCACATCATCGTCCAGCGCTTTCCGGATCTCCTGGATGCACCCCACCAGCGTCGAATCCGTCACGTTGGCGTCCTTCCAGATCTCCGCGAACAACTCGTCTTTCGGCACCAGCCGGTGATGATTCTCCACCAGGTACTGGAACAGCAGAAACGTCTTCGGACGAAGATGCACCGGCTCCCCATCGCGCCACAATTGCCCCGTCTGTGTGTCCAGCCGCAACCCCTGCGCCAAATACACCCCGTTCGGCGGCCTCATGGGTGGAATCTCGTCAAACTCTCGCCCTTCTCTCATGACTTCCAGTCCCCTCAAGCCTTACAAAAGACAAGTTAGTTAGCCCATACTAACGCATTTCCATTTTCAGGAGGATGACTTCCCGTCATGATTTACACAAGGAGCATACCCGCTCTGCTCTGCTGGTCCATAGCTGCTAGTACGGCCGTACCAGCCCTCGCCGGCCCCGTCGGATTACAGAACGCCACCGCCACGTTCTCCCAATCCATCGGAGCCAATTTCCCCGCATCGACAATGATCGATGGCAATTTTTCCGGAGCCCTGGGTCAAGGCTGGGCCATCTTCGATGGCGCCGGAGCCCTGGCCCAGACCGCCGTCTTTGAAACCACGGCCGACACCGGGTTCGCCGGCGGCACCCTGCTCACCTTCACCCTTTCCCAACTCTACACCGCCGCCCCGCAACACACCCTCGGCCGTTTCCGCCTCTCCTTCACCACCGACAACCGCGCCGATTTCGCGGACGGCCTCCAAACCGGTGGCGATGTCACCGCCAACTGGACCGTCCTCACCCCCACCTCCGCCTCGGCCACTAACGGAGCCACCCTCGCCATTCTCGGCGACGGTTCTGTCCTCGCCAGCGGAACCAGTCCGTCCACCTCGGTCTACACCATCACGGCCCTCACCTCGCTCACCGGAATCACCGGTTTCCGCCTCGAGGCCCTCGAAGACCCGAGCCTCCCCGGCAGCGGCCCCGGCCGTCAACCCGCGAATGGGAATTTCGTTCTTACCGAATTTGAGGTGAACGCCGACGTCGCCGTTCCCGAGCCCGCAAGTCTCGCCTTGCTCTCCGCGGGGTTTGCCTTGTTCCTCGCCAGACGTCCGCGCTAGTGGCCCCTGAGCGCCGGGGCCCACTCGGCGCTCAGTCCATCCACTCATCCGCCGCATCAAACTTCGGCTGCGCCACAATCAGCACCTTCATCAACCCCACCGCCCGGTGCCGTACCCCCGGAGGAATCAGCACGCACATCCCCGGCCGCACCGCGATCACCTCATCATCCAACTCCATCCGCGCATCCTTCCCGCACTCCAGAAAGTAATACACCTCAGTCAGCTTCTTGTGATAATGCTTCTCCGCGTCAATCTTGATCTCCGTCACATGCACCGTCGCCGGAAATTCCTCGACATCGGCAAACGCCCGCCGAGCCGTCCCACACGGGCACGGCACGCCTTCCATCTCCGCAAAATCCACAACACGAGCCTTCATTTCCGTACCTCGATCTTCCGGAATTCCACCCGCATCGCCGGACCGCGATGCAGTTGCAGCGCAATCACCCCATCGCTCGACTTCTCATCCGTCACCACCACCGTCGTTGTCCCATTCACCTTCAACTCCATCCGCGGTCCCCGTGCCATCACCTCCACCGTATTCCAATCCCCCTTCCGGTATACCGTCTTCCCCACGCGCCACCCCGCATCCGGAGTCTGCATCACGCCCCGCCCGCGACCCTTTTCCTCATAGAAATTCCCCCACGCCGACCGCTCTCCGTCCTCGGAAAAATCCGCCTGATACCCCGTCACCACCCAACCCTCGCCCGGCGCCCGCGCGCTGCGAAACTGGATCCCGCTATTGCCGTTACGCAACCGTACTTCGGCAACTAAATGAAAATCCCCGAACGGCCGCCGGTAAATCAGAAATGTATTCGCCGCAATCGTCTTCGCCCCCGTATCCCCCACCAGCA
>CALFYN010000088.1 GCA_937952345.1 uncultured Acidobacteriota bacterium | reverse complement strand
GCGAGAAGGAAGTGATCCGTGGCATCTACGCCGCGGTTCGCGATCAGAATTGGGGCACCGTCACCCCGCGCGTGTCGAACATCAAGCTCGAAACCAGCGGCGCGGCGTTCCACCTGACCTTCGATGTTTCCTGCACCCAATCGCCGATTGATTTCCAGTGGCGCGGCGCCATCACGGGCGAAGCTTCCAGCCAGGTCACCTTTCGCATGGAAGGCGAGGCCCGCACTGCCTTCCGCCGCAACCGCATTGGCTTCTGTGTGCTGCATCCACTCGAAGGTTGCGCCGGACAACCGTGCACCGTGGTGCACTCCGGTAACGTCCGCGAGAGTGGCAAATTTCCGCTGGCGATTGCCCCCCATCAGCCGTTTAAAGACATGACCGCCATCTCGCACCAGGTCGAGCCTGGAGTGATGGCCGAGGTTCTCTTCGAAGGCGAGACCTTCGAAATGGAGGACCACCGCAACTGGACCGACGCCAACTACAAAACCTATTGCACCCCTCTAGACAAGCCCTATCCGGTGGATGTGCCGCAAGGAACACGCATCGCGCAGAGCATCACCGTGAAGCTGACCGGCGCCAAAGCGCCCGCCATTGTGCGCTTTCAGCCGCGCCGCACGGAACTCGCCCTACGCATCAACACCGCCGCCGTGAAGCCTGTTCCGAAGATCGGATTGGGAGCGACGGCGGACACACTCACCTGGCGCGAAGCCAATCGCGTCCTCGCTCTCAAGCCCGCGCACCTGCGCGTCGACAGCCGCTCGCCCCAGCAACTCAAGCAGGCGCTGGCGCTGCAACTGCCCGTCGAAGTGGCCGTGCATCTCGATGCCAATCCCGCCGAAGAGTTGCAGGCGCTGCGCCAATCGCTCAGCCATGCCAGGATCGCGCGCCTGCTCATCTATCACCAGAAAGAAAGCTCCACCAACGCCAAATGGGCCGCGCTCGCCAAAACGTATTTTCCGGCGGCGCAGGTGGGCGCGGGCAGCAATGCCTACTTCACGGAACTGAATCGCGGGCGTCCGGCCACTGCTCCCCTCGACTTCCTGTGTTACTCCATCAATCCGCAGGTGCACGCCTTCGACAATGCGAGCCTCGTGGAGAATCTGGCCGCGCAAGCCGACACCGTGAAATCCGCGCGTCTGTTCGCCGGCGGCAAGCCGGTTGTCGTGACCCCCGTCACCTTCAAGCCGCGCTTCAATCCCAATGCCACGGCTGCTGAAGCGCCGCCCGCTCCCGGCACGCTGCCCGCGCCAGTAGATCCACGGCAGGTGTCCTTGTTCGGCGCCGCCTGGACGTTGGGAAGTTTGAAATACCTCGCCGAATCGGGCGCTTCCAGCATCACCTACTATGAAACCGCCGGAGCGCAGGGCGTTCTCGAACGCGATGGCGGTTCGCGTTGGGGCACGCTGTTTCCATCCGAACGCGGGCAGGTGTTTCCGCTCTATCACGTGCTCGCCGATGTGCTGGAGTACGCAGGCGGCACGGTGCTTACCTCGAAGTCCTCCGCCCCGCTCCAGTTCGATGCCCTCGTGCTGCGCAAAGGCACACAGACCCGCGTGCTGCTGGCGAACATGACGGATAGCGTGCAGGCGATTCGCTTCGCCTGGCCCGGCGCCGATGCCCGCGTCGCCATCCGCAAGCTCGACGAACACACCGTCCGCAAAGCGACGCTCGCCGCCGAAGACTACCGCCGTGCGAAAACCGTTGCCGTCACGCTCGCTTCGCCCAACATCGAAGTTTCCCTGGCGCCCTACGCAGTCGCCTCCATCGAATCGTTGAAAGCGTGAAGCGTGCTCCCCGCGCTGACTACTCGCGGCAATCGCATCGTGCGCCGGGACACCGGCGAACCGGTGTTGCTCCGCGGCGTGAATCGCAGCGGCTTCGAATACGCCGATGATCCCGGGATCACCGCCGAGGAAATCGCCACCATCGTGACGGGCTGGAAGGCCAACATCATCCGTCTGCCTTTCAACCAGCAGCGCGTGTTTGACCTCGGAGAAGCCTACCTGCGGCGCATCGACCAGACCATCGCGTGGGCCGCGGAACTCGGGGCCTACACGTTGCTCGATCTGCAGTGGCTGGTGAACGAGATTGCCCCGTTGCCGGATCAGCACTCACCGCGTCTCTGGCGCATGCTCGCCAACCGCTACTACGACAACCCCGCCGTGCTCTACGACCTGTACAATGAGCCGCACGATGTATCCGCCGCCCAGTGGAACGCCTCCGCCACGCTTCTCACCGATACCATTCGCGCCGTGCACATCCATGCGCTGATTTTCGTTTCCGGGCTTGATTGGGGCTACGATCTGGGCGGTGTCCACGTCGATGCGCCCGGCATCGTCTACTCGACGCACGTCTATCCCGACAAGCACGCCCCCTGGAAGAAGGCGTTCGGCCGCATCGCCAAAGACAAACCTGTTTTCGCCGGAGAGTGGGGCGGCTGGGATCAACATCTCGCTTGGGGCAGCAAACTGGCCCGCTATTTCGACAGGCTCGGCATGGGGTGGACGGCCTGGAGTTGGACCGACAAGCCGCACCTGCAGCACGAAGGCATTGCCACACCGTTCGGAGCCATTGTCCAGCGGGCGCTGGCCGAGTGTCACTTTTCCATGCCCACTGAATCCTGAACTGGCAGGAGCACACCAAATGGCGCGCATTGTTGTTCTGGGTGCGGGCGTTTCGGGACATACAGCCGCGGCGTTTCTCCGCAAATGGCTTTCCGGCAACCACCAGGTCACCGTAGTTTCCCCAGCAGCGGAATACAACTGGATTCCCTCGAACATCTGGGTCGGTGTTGGCCTGTTGAAGAAGAACCAGGTGACGTTTCCACTGGCGCCAGTGTACGAGAAGAAAGAGATCGTTTTCCGGCAGGCCCGCGCCGTTGCCCTCTACCCCGACGGCCTCGGCGAAAACCCCCAGCCTGTGGTTGAGGTGGAATCCACCGGCGACAACGCCGGCCAGCGTGAGCACATTCCCTACGACTACCTCATCAATGCAACAGGACCGAAGTTGAACTTCGCTGCCACGGACGGGCTTGGCCCCGGCAAGAACAGTCTTTCCGTGTGCACCGCCGATCATGCCGAAGAGACCGCCGGTGTCTTTCTCGACCTCGTGCGGCAAATGAAGCAAGGCGAGCGCAAGCGGTTCCTGATCGGCACAGGACACGGATCCTGCACCTGCGAAGGGGCCGCCCTCGAGTACGTCGTCAATCTCGAATTCGAACTCCGCGCCCATGGCGTTCGGGACAAGGCCGACATCATCTTCCTCACCAACGAATACGAATTGGGCGACCTCGGCATCGATGGAGTGCACATCCGGCAAGGCGGCTACATCACGCCCAGCAAGATCTTCACCGAGTCTCTGTTTGCCGAGCGGGGCATCGAATCCATCATCCGCGCCCATGTCCGCGGCGTCGAAAAAGGCAAGGCCTACTACCAGACCCTCGATGGCGGCGAAGGCGAGGTGGCATTTGATATGGCGATGCTGCTGCCCCCCTTCACTGGTGTGGGCATCAAGGCGTACGCCCGCGACCGCGCGGAAATCACCGAAAAGATCTTCGCCCCCAACGCATTCATGAAAGTGGACGCGGATTACCAAAAGAAGCCCTATGAGCAGTGGCGGGCGAGCGACTGGCCGCGCTTTTACCAGAGCCCCGCCTATTCCAATCTCTTCGCCGCAGGCATTGCCTTTGCCCCTCCACATCCGATCTCGCGTCCCCGCTCCACGGCCGATGGCCTCATCATCTCTCCCGCGCCGCCCCGAACCGGCATGCCGTCGGCCATGATCGGCAAGGCCGTCGCCCGCAGCATCGTCGACATGATCGGCGGACTCGACAAACCGGCGCATTCCGCATCACTCGCCGAGATGGGCGCGGCCTGCGTCGCATCGGCCGGCGCCAATCCCTTCCGCGGCACCGCCGCATCCATTACGGTATTTCCCATCGTGCCCGACTACCAGCGGTATCCAGACTACGGGCGCGATATCGACCTCTCCTTCGGCGAAATCGGACTCGCCGGGCATTGGATCAAAATTCTGCTCCACCACATGTTCCTGTACAAAGCACAAATGCGGCCCGCTTGGTCGCTG
>CALFYN010000087.1 GCA_937952345.1 uncultured Acidobacteriota bacterium | reverse complement strand
GCGACGGGCAGGTGAATCGCGAGGAGTACGACGTCATCCGCAACCTGGGTGTGGGCGATTACGGGATGGTGGGAATCCGGCTGCGCGGCGAGTGGCGGGGCGATGTGACGGAACAGGCGATCGTATGGCGCGAGAAGCGGGCCTACCCCAATGTTTCCGCGCCGCTCCATTTTCGCGGTGTTTTGTTTTCGGTTCGTAATGGCGGGATTCTTGCGACGCACGATGCGCGAACGGGGATTTTGATTCGCGCGGCGCGCACGATGGAAGGCATCGGAGATTACTACAGCTCGCCGGTGCTGGCGAATGGGCATGTGTATTTCGCCGGCGAACAGGGCACGATTACCGTAGTGCGGGCGGCCGGCGATTGGGAGATTGTTGCGGTGAACCCGTTGGGCGAGGAGATCCACGCGACGCCGGCCATGGAGGGACGGCGGCTGTTCGTACGCACCCGCGAATCGCTATTCTGTTTTCAGGAATAGCGAAAAAGGAGTTTTGCCATGCTTCCGCGGGTTGCCCTTTTGGTTGCCGTGCTGTGCCTGATGAGTTGTTCTGAAACAGGTGAAAAAAACAATATGTACCGGAAATGGAGTGGACCATACGGCGGGGTGCCGCCCTTTGACAAGGTGAAGATCCCCGAGTTGCGGTCGGCGCTGGAGAGCGCGATCGCCGAGGCGCTTTCCGCAATCGACAAGATTGCCGCGCAAACCGAGCCGGCGACGTTCGAAAACACTATCGCCGCGCTGGAGCGTGCCGATGAAGGGCTGGATCTGGTGCAGAGCATCTACAGCGTGTGGAAAGGGAACATGTCCTCGGATGAGTTCCGTCCGGTGCAGGAGGAGATGGAGCCGAAGCTGGCCGCCTACAACGACAAGATGCTGCAGAATGGCGCCTTGTTTCGCAGAGTGGAAGCCGTGTACCGCGATATGGCCGCATTGAATGCGGAGCAGCAGCGCCTGGTGTGGGATCTATACACGTCTTTCGTGCGCGCCGGAGCGCAACTGCCGGAGGACAAGAAGAAGCGCATTGCGGAGATCAATCAGCGGCTGGCGGCGCTTTATACGAAGTTCAGCAACAACCTGCTGCACGATGAGGAGAATTACGTTCTCTATTTGAAGAAAGAGCAACTGGGCGGATTGGCTCCTTCGTTCGTGCAGGCGGCTGCCGCGGCGGCCAAGCAACGCGGGCATGACGGGGAATACGCCATCCTCAACACGCGGTCTTCCGTGGAGCCGTTTCTCACCGATTCGACGGAGCGGGAGCTGCGCGAGAAAGTGTGGCGCACCTTCTACAGCCGGGGCGACAACGGCGATGAGTACGACAACAACGCATTGATCGTGGAGATCCTCAAGCTGCGCGCCGAGCGCACGACGCTGCAAGGATACAAGACGTTCGCCGAACGGGCGATTGAGAAGCAGATGGCGAAGACGCCGGCCGCGGCGATGGATCTGATGATGAAGCTGTGGCCCGCCGCCATCGCGCGGGTGAAGGAAGAAGTAGCGGACATGCAGGCGATCGCCAACCGCGAAGGCGCGAAGATCAAGATCGCACCGTGGGATTACCGCTTCTACGCCGAGAAGGTGCGCAAGGCGAAGTACGATCTCGATTCGAACGAGGTGATGCAGTACCTGCAACTCGAGAAGCTGCGCGAGGGAATGATGTGGGCCGCCGGGCAGGCGTACGGATTTGAGTTCGTGCCGGTGACCAACGTCCCTGTGTTCCATGAGGACGTGCGCGTGTGGGAAGTGAAACGTAAGGGCAAGCATGTGGGGGTGTGGTATTTCGATCCCTACGCGCGCAAGGGCAAACGCAGCGGCGCGTGGATGACGGCGTACCGGCGGCAGAGCCGCATGGACGGCGAGGTGACGACACTGGTGTCGAACAATTCGAACTTCGTGAAGGGCGCGCCCGGCGAGCCGGTGCTGATTTCCTGGACCGACGCCGAAACCATGTTCCACGAGTTCGGGCATGCGATTCACGGGCTCAGTTCGAATGTGACGTATAGCTCGCTTTCGGGCACGGCGGTGGCGCGTGACTACGTGGAGTTCCCATCGCAGATCAACGAATATTTCCTTTCCGCGCCGGAGGTGTTGCAGCGTTTTGCTCTGCACTACAAGACCGGAAAGCCCATGCCTGGCGAGTTGCTGAAGAAGATCCAGAACGCCGACAAGTTCAACCAGGGATTCGCCACCACGGAGTTTCTGGCGAGCGCTCTGGTGGACATGAAGGTGCACAGCATCCCGAATCCGGATGGCATCGATCCGGACAAGTATGAACGCGAGACGCTGTCGGAATTGAAGATGCCGGATGAGTTGCCGATGCGGCACCGGATGCCGCAATTCGCGCATATATTCTCTTCGGAAGGCTATGCCGCGATGTATTATTCCTACCTCTGGGCGGATGCGCTCACCGCCGATGCCTGGGAGGCGTTCCAGGAAGGCAAGGGCGCCTTCGATCAGGACGTGGCGGGGCGCTTCTATGAGAACGTTCTCAGCAAGGGAAATACGATCGACCCGGCGATTGGCTACCGGAAATTCCGGGGCCGCGACGTGGATACAAACGCGTTGATGCGGGATCGGGGATTCGCGGCGCGTTAGGTTCGCATCCCACTGTAAGCCCGGTTATCCGCGCGTTCATGGTATAAGCGATAATCCATGAAATTCTCACGCAGTGTTGTTTTGCCTGTTTTGTGGGCGCTGGCCGCAGGCGCGTTTGGCCAGACGAACTACGAGTTCACAGACCGCACCCGGACTCACCGCTACCAACTGGAAACCAACACCTCGAAGGAGAAGTCGGCGAGGGCCGGGAACCCAAAGGCCGTGCCGGTGTTTCTCGATCTGGAGGAATTGCCGCCTGCCGACCGGTTGGCGAGCATGTCCGCCGCACGGCGCGAGGCGCGTGTCGCCGCTGCCCGCAGGTCGCTCACCCCGAGTCTCCACGTTCGCCTGACCTCGGAGCGGCAGTGGACAGAGCTGCAGGCAACGCAGCCGGAGTCGCGCACGGACAGCCTGGTGAAGGGGTGGACGATCGTCCGGTACAAAGACGCATGGGCGGCGCTCGATGCCATCCAGTGGATGTCGAAGCGCGGCGGCTACACGTATACTCCCATCTTTGCCCGGCGTATGGCGAAACGGCAGACGGCGACGCTGGAGCGTCCGGTGAACGATCCGCTTGTGGAGAAGCAGTGGCATTTGCACGTGGAACAGGGAATCCGGCTGCGCGGTTCGTGGGACGTGGTAACGGGAAAGGGCATCAACATCGCGGTGATTGACGATGGCCTGCAAGTGGCCCATGAGGATCTGGTGACCAATGCTTACCCGATCGACGGCAACTACCACCGCAACTTCAATGAAGGGCCGGAGAACGATCCCTCTCCGCTCAAGGTGGACGAAAGCCATGGAACGGCTTGCGCCGGTCTGGCGGCGGCGCGCGGGTTCAACAATCTGGGCGTGATCGGGGTTGCGCCGGAGGCACGGCTCATGGGGTTGCGCCTGATTGCCGGCGATTCCGGCGATGAAGAGACCGCGAAGGCGTTTCTCTGGCAGCCTTCCGACGTGGTGACGCACGTTTCCAGCAATAGCTGGGGACCGCAGGATGACGGCGCCGATCAGGGACGCCTTGGTCCGCTGGCCGCGGAGGCGTTGCAGAAGGCGGTGACCGAGCACCGTGAGGGATTGGGAACGGTCTTCGTGTTTTCCGCGGGCAATGGCCGCGAAGCCGGCGATGATGCCAGCTACGACCAGTTTTCCGGCAACCGGTTTGTGATCGCCGTCGGTGCGATGAACCGCGGAGGAAAACCCAGTTCGTACAGTGAACAGGGAATGAGCGTGGCCGTCTCGGCGCCGGGCGGCGAAATGGCGCCGCCGGAGATGATCTGGACGACCAACAACTCCGGGGCCGATGCGCTGGCGAAGCTGAAGGAAGATCAGGAAACCAGTGAGGCGCCGGAAAACTACACCGACGCTTTCAACGGAACCTCTGCCGCTGCGCCGCAGGTTTCCGGCGCTGCCGCGCTGATGCTGCAGCACAATCCGAAACTGGGCTACCGCGACGTGAAGGAGATCCTCATGCGTACCGCCCGCCGCGAAGGGCTTTCGGGCGGTGACGATTTTGTGCGCAACGGCGGCGGATTCGTCTTCAGCCACTCCTTCGGCGCGGGCGTAATCGACGTGGCTTCCGCGTTGGTAACGGCCGCGAACTGGACCAACCTGGGGCCACTACGCGGGCTGACTGCCACGGCTGAAGGCGAGGCGGCAATTCCGGACGGAGAACTCGCTGGAGCCACCGCGTCGCTGGATTTCACCGGATCGTCGCTGCGTGTGGAGCACGTCGAATTCACTGTCGATGTGGAGCACGGCGTGCGCGGAGAACTCGGCTTTGTCCTGATCTCCCCATCGGGTATGGTGTCGGTGGCCGATCCGCGTGCCGCCGATGAAGGGAAGGATTTCAAGGAGTTTACGTTCACCTCCGTGCGCCACTGGGGCGAGAACAGTTCCGGAGTTTGGCGTGTTCGCGCCATTGACACGAAGGGCAATGGCACAACGGGCGTGATGCGCAAAGTTGCAGTGCGGATCTTCGGCACGGAGCGGTAACTGCCCGGCAAGGGTGTGATATAGTCGGCTCAAGATCACCACCATGATGAAGCGGGTTATCGCAACGATGGTTGCGGCGATGATGCTGGTGGCGGCCGACGACGCGGGAGTGGCGCCCTTACCGGTGTACAAGCCTGCCGAGCGGCGGCACTGGGCCTTTCAGCCGCGCAAAGACACACCTCCACCGGTCTTCACGGATGCGGCGGGCAAGGCCTGGGTGCGCACACCGGTGGATGCCTTTGTGCTGGCACGTTTGCGCAAGGAAGGACTTGCGCCCGCGGCGGAAGCGGACCGCACCACGCTGATCCGGCGGCTGATGTACGACCTGCACGGGTTGCCTCCGACGCCGGAAGAAGTGGCTGCTTTCGTCAACGACAAATCGCCGCGCGCTTACGAGAACCTGGTGGAACGGCTGCTCGCATCACCGCGCTACGGAGAGCAGTGGGCGCGGCACTGGCTGGACGTGGTGCGCTTCGCCGAATCGGACGGATACGAATACGACACGCACCGGCCGGATGCCTACCGCTATCGCGATTACGTGATGGCGAGCCTCAATGCCGATAAACCCTACGATGTGTTTCTGAAGGAACAGATCGCCGGCGATGAGATCGATGCGAACAATGAGACGCTGCAGGTGGCGAGCGGATTCAACCGCCTGGGGCCGTTGCGCAAGAACGCCGGCAATCAGGAAGTGGCCAGTTCGCGCACTGAAGTGCTCACCGAAATGACGAACATCGTCGGTGCGGCTTTCCTCGGTATGACGATCGGCTGTGCGCGCTGCCACGATCACAAGTTCGACCCCATCCGGCAATCGGACTACTATCGCATGCAGGGCTTTTTCGCCCAGACGCATGCCAACGACATCATCACCGCCACTGCCGAAGAGCAGGCTGCCTGGAAAGCGAAGGTAACGCCTCTCGAAACCGAGATGCGCAAGCTGCGCTTCGCCATGCGCCGCGCGCCGGAAGAGGAGAAGGGCAAGATCGAGATGCAACTCGAGAAGTTGGATGAGCAGATGCCGCTGCCGCTGACCTCGATGTATGCCGTGAAGAACGATCCGAAGGAGATGACGCAGATCCATCTGCTGACCCGCGGCGACTATCGCTTCAAGGGTCCGAAGGTGGGCATGCGGCCGATGGGCATTCTGGTTCCGGAAGAGATGCCGGAAATGCCGCTCGATACGGAAAAGCCGCGCCTGAAGCTGGCCGAGTGGATCACTGATCCGGCGAATCCGCTGCCTTCGCGGGTGATGGCGAATCGCATCTGGCAATATCATTTTGGCCGCGGACTGGTTTCGACGCCCAACGATTTTGGACGCATGGGAACCACGCCGTCGCATCCGGAACTGCTCGATTGGCTCGCCAACCAATACATCGCCGGTGGATGGCGGATGAAGCCGCTGCACCGCATGATTCTGCTGTCGAGCACGTACCGGCAGGCCAGCCGCTCGGCGCAGGAAGCTGTGGCGATGGAAAAAGACCCGGAAAACAAGTTTTTGTGGAAGTTCAATCGCCGCCGGTTGGAGGCCGAAGAGATTCGCGACTCCATGCTGGCGATTTCGGGAAGGCTCAACACCAAAGCCGGCGGACCGAGCGTGATGGGCAGCATCGACCCGGAATTGATCAACGATTTGAAGCGGCCGCAGTACTGGCAGATGACACGCGACCGCACGGAGCATTACCGCCGCACGCTCTACATGATCTACAAGCGCAACCTGATTCTGCCGTTCAACCAGGTGTTCGATTCGCCGGATACGTTGCTGTCGTGCGCGCGCCGCGATCAATCGACGCACGCGCCGCAGGCACTGGAATTGCTGAACGGAAAGACGTCGAATGAATTAGCGGCTTCCTTCGCCGAGCGGCTGCAGAAGGAGCGGACGACGGCGGCCGAGCGCATTGATTACGCGTGGCGGCTGGTAGCCGGCCGTGCTCCGAAACCGAAGGAAAAGGATCTGGCGCTGACGTACCTCGCCGATGCCGCCAAGGATCCCACCACGGCGCGGGAGTTCGCCCTCGCGCTGTTCAACTCGAACGCATTTCTATACGTGGATTAAATCATGCGGGAACACATACGATACAACCGGAACCGGCGCGAGTTTCTCACCGATTGCTTCTGCGGGTTCGGCGGACTGGCGTTCGGCTCGCTGATGGCGCGGCAGGCGGATGCGGCGCGCTACAACCCGCTGGCGCCGAAGGCTCCTCACTTCGACGCCAAGGCGAAGGCCATGATCTTTCTGTTCCAGGCAGGCGGGCCATCGCACCTGGAGACGTTCGATCCGAAGCCGCTGCTGAACAAGCTGGATGGGCAAAAGCGCCCCGCCGAGTTCGGCGATGTGCAGTATCAGAACGTGAACCAGAACTCACGCATCCTGGGCACGAAGCGCACGTTCGCCAAGTATGGCAAGTCCGGTTTGGAAGTATCGGATCTGCTGCCGCACACGGCGAAGATCGTCGACGATATCTGCGTGCTGCGCTCGATGCATGGCGACATGGTGGTGCACTCGGCGGCGCAATATCAGATGATGTCGGGGCGCGTGATTCCGGGGTTCCCGGCGATGGGAAGCTGGCTGGCGTATGGATTGGGCACGGTGGCCGATTCGCTGCCTGCCTATGTGGTGATGCTCGATCCGCACGGCACTCCAGAAGCGGGGCAGCCGATGTACACCAACGGATTCCTGCCCGCCGTGTTTCAACCGGCGATGTTTCGTCCGGGCAAGCGGCCGGTGCTGAATCTGGAGTTGCCGCAGGGTATCGCGATGGAACGGCGGCGCAAGACCGTGGACTTCATCCGCTCGCTGAACGAAGCCGGAATCACGGGAGAAGATCCCGAATTGGCGGCGCGTATTTCGGCCTACGATACGGCGTTTCAGATGCAGACGGAGGCTCCGGAAATCTTCGACCTGTCGAACGAGCCCGAAGCCACGCGCGAGATGTACGGCGTGGGCAAGGAAGGCACCGACGATTACGGGCGGCGCTGTCTGCTGGCGCGGCGGCTGGTGGAAAAGGGCGTGCGTTTCGTTTGCGTCGTAGCGGGCGGCGGCGGTGCGGAAACCGAATGGGATGCGCATAGCGATATCGAAAAGAATCATGTCCGCATGGCCGCGCTGACCGATCAGCCGGTGGCGGCGCTGATGACGGATTTGAAGCGGCGCGGCTTGCTCGATTCGACCATCGTGCTGTGGGGCGGAGAATTCGGACGCTCACCGGAATCCGAGCGCGGCAAGGGGCGCGATCACCACAACACGGGCTTTTCCATGTGGGTGGCCGGCGGCGGCTTCAAGGGCGGCATGGCGTACGGCGCCACCGATGACATCGGATTGAAGGCCACTGAAAGCCCGGTCCACTTCCGCGACCTGCATGCGACCCTGCTGCACCAGATGGGGCTGAGCCAGGATCAATTGAGCTACCTTCATCAGGGGCGCAGAGAGCGGCTGACCGAAGTGCACGGGCGCATCATTAAGGAGATAATCAGCTAGCGGAGCCGTTGACGCTTCACGGCTCAATCGTATGCGCTATCTGTTTCTCGCCATCGTCTGCCCCACGGCATTGCTGGCGCAGCCGTCTTCTTCGAATTCCACGGCGCCGGCTCTCGATCCGGTGAAAACTTCGGTTACGGTGCTTGGTGAAGTGCAGGCGGAAACTCCGTCGAACATCGCTGTGCTTGGGGCGCCGGAATTGGCCAAGATCCCCGGAGTGAATCTGGATGACCGGCTGCGCATGGTGCCGGGCTTCAGCCTCTTCCGCCGCACTTCAAGCCTGGTGGCGAACCCCACCACGCAAGGCGTATCGTTGCGTGGCATCGGATCGAGCGGGGCCAGCCGCACGTTGGTGCTGTGGGACGGTGTGCCGGTGAACGATCCCTTCGGCGGATGGGTGTTCTGGACGCGTCTGGCTCCCGAGCAACTGGATCGCGTGGAAATCCTGCGAAGCGCATCCACCAGCGTGTTTGGGGACCGCGCCATGGGCGGAGCCATCGCCCTGTTTTCTCCTTCCCCGGATCAGAAGCGCGCGCATCTTGGCTACGAAGCAGGCAACCGGGCACAGCATCTTCTGACCGCCGGGTTCGCACAGCCTTTCGACAAATTCGCGCTTTCCGGTGGATTCCGCGGCTACACCACCAGCGGCTACTACATTGTTCCGCAGAGCATCCGAGGGCGGGCCGATACGCAGGCGGGCGTGGATTTCGTTTCGCCGAATCTCAAGTTCGATTACTTCGGCGACCGGCACAACCTTTATCTAAAGGCAGACATGCTGGTGGAGGATCGCGACAACGGCACGGTGCTGCAGCGCAACTCGGTGAACATGGGTACCATCTCCGCGCACTATTCCGGCGGCACGGTGAACAACGTTTCCTTGCTCGGCTATCACAGCCGGCAGGAGTACCACCAGTCTTTCTCCGCCATACTGGCGGGGCGCAACTCTGAGCGGGCCACTTCCTATCAGTCCGTCCCGACCGACGCCACCGGCGGCGCTTTCCTCTATCGCCGCGCCTTCAGCAACGCCAACATACTTGCCGGCGGCGATGTGGTGCGCGTGGAAGGCTACTCCCGCGAAACGGTTTTGCCTGTGGGATTTCGGCAAGGCGGCGGCGATCAACTGCAGCACGGGGTATTCGGACAGGCCAATTTCACGGTAGGCGCGGCGCAATTCTTCGCCGGGTTGCGGCATCACTTCACAGGGCAGGGAAGCCGCTTCTGGAGCCCCAGCGGCGGGGTCACCGTGGGCCGCGGGCCGTTGCGGTTGCGCGGATCGGCGTATCGCAGTTTTCGCGCGCCGACTCTCAATGAACTGTATCGCGATTTTCGTGCGGGCAACGCGGTGACGCAGGCCAATCCCGACTTGCGGCAGGAATCGCTGATGGGGGTGGAAGGCGGCATCGATTTCATTGGGGAGACGCGCCGCGCGGGCATTACGTTCTTCCGCAACTCGATTGACGACATCATCGCCAACGTGACGCTGAGTGTGACTCCGGCGCAGATCATCCGCCAGCGGCGGAACACGGCGGCGGCGCTGAGCCGTGGGATCGAGTTCGATGCGCGGCAACGCTTCGGCAATTTTCTCGGCGAGATCAGTTACCTGTATGCGGACTCGCGATTCCGCACCGGCCCGCGATTGCCGCAGATTCCGCGTCATCAGGGCTCGGCGCAATTGAGCTACGTGCGCGGCGGTACGCTGCTGGCCGGTGGACTGCGCACCTATGCCTATCAGTTCGACGATGATCTGAACACGCGCGCGTTCATCCTGCCGGGCTATGCCGCGTTTCAGTTCAGCGTACGGCAGAAGGTAGCCAAGGATCTGAGCGCGGTGGTTTCGATGGAGAACGCGTTCAACCGCACGTTCTATGTGGCCTTCAGTCCGACGCCGAATACCGGTGCGCCGCGGTTGTGGCGGATTGGCCTGCGCTGGCGCTAGAGCAGGCCTTGCTCTTCCAGGCAGGCAACCAGAAACGGACTCTGACGCCGAGCCTCCGCAAGACTCCAATCCTTGCCGAGAATCTTCGTCAGGTGATCTTGCCGCAGCTTGATGCAGTCATCGGAGTTCAGGCGTAGGCGGTCGATCGTCCGTTGAGCCTCGCTCCTGATATCTTTGGGGCACTTGCGGTGGATCAGGAGACGACCTTTCAGCGGCTCCAGGTCGAACACACGCGCCGGCATGGTGAACGGATCGAGTATGTCCTCGTGGTCACCCTTTCTGCCGTTCATCAAGGAACACACCAAGCGAAAATTGTCCCAATCGTATGCCGATGCCGGATACATGCTCTTTGGCTTGAAGTGCTCCACGGAACGTGAGCCGGTGACCAGTTCGATGCGGAAGCAACTGAAGGCGCGGATTTGACCGTAGGCAGACATCAGATCGCCCAGAGCCTTAGTCCAATGCTCCTTGCCTTTCCAGAACGTGGATGCCACGGGTGGTTGCGGCAGGTGCTTTGTCAGCACTCTCCTGCCCCTTGCTCCCACCTTCTTTTCGAAATCACCAGGTGCGGGTTGGCGCTGCACTGGCATCATGAGATCCAGCCCTTCTTCTCTCCGATCCTTCTCCACCGCACCCAAAATGGATCCAATTCTCCGAGCACCGACCTGAGTCTCGTGTCTTGTGCAATAAACGTTGCCCGTTTTACGCTGCCGGGCGCTGCAATCTCGCTCTCAACAAGTGCCGATGCGGCACGCAGTTCGTCCTCCGCTTTCTCCGAATACTCCGATTCCAGTCCAAAATGCGGACTTACAAGCCAGTTTCCGGCCGGTCCGCGGCGCTGGAAATCCACTATGCTCAGAACAACGTTGTTCCCTGTATCCAGGTCCAAGTCCAACAACCTGTCCATTGCCGGATTGAAGAAGGTCTCCAACGAAACGCATACCAGCGGGGCGTGCGTCGTCACAATCATCTGCACGTTCAGTCCGGGCTGAGACTGCATTTGCTCCACCGCTTCGAAGAGGCATGGCAGAATGCGTTTCTGCCAACCTGGGTGCAAATGGGCCTCGACTTCGTCGATCAGGAATACGATCCGCTTTGTCGGCTCTTCCCGTCTCAGCTTGGCTGCTCTTACGTGTTCCTCCCACGCCCAGATCAATAAATACGCCAGCGCGAGAACTCTGCGAATCGCCGCCGATGCGTGAACCACAGGTACGTCTATTCCATAGGGCATGGCGATGGTCGGGTAGTCCTGAGAATCGTCGGGATGAATTCGTACCAGTTCACCGGGTTTCAATTCCTCGCCGGGCGGAGACAGCGCCTTGAGAGCCTTGCACAACTGCCGGTACGACGCACTTTTCTCACGTTGCCAGGACGCCCAATCCCGCAACAGTCCGTTGCAGTTCCATTTGCCGTCTGCATCCTGCAGTCCAGTCCAGACTTGCCGCGAGTCGAAGAGATAGGCTGAAACCCGATCCTGCTCTTCCTGCTTCCAGTAGTTCCTCGCCGGATCCCACACGGAGAAACTACCATCGACTTGTGCGTAGATCACAAGCCCGGGCATTTCCGCCCGGCCGCGAGGCTGTTTCCAGATCTGCTGCTGAAAGTCGAAATGAATATCGCGCCGGCTCTCCCTGCCGTTCCTTCCAGTGATGACAGTGGCAATCGATGACTTCTTCGAACTCTCGCGCGGCAGCGCCGGCCGGCCTGCCCATGTTCTGGTCAAAGCCCACCAGGCTACATCCAGAAGGAAGCTCTTGCCTAGTCCGTTATCCCCAGTGATCAGATTCAGCCGGTCGGCAAACTCCGCCTCCATTTGATCGGCGGGTCCGACCCCTTCCAGAATCAGCTTTCGCAGCACGTTGCTTAATCTAACAATCTGGCCACATGGATCAACGCAGCAATCCGCAAACCCCTGCCGCCACCTGCTCCGCCACCGCCTTGTGTCCCGCTTCGTTCCAATGGCCGGAACCCTTCCCCATGCCGAAGCCGTGCAGATAGGCCTGATCCTTTTCGGCGACTTTGCGCAACGGCTCGGCCAGCCACACCACGGATATCCCATTCGACTCGGCGAACTGCTTCAGACGCAGGTCGGCGTAATCCATGGACTCGATGGCGTAGCGCTCGGCGAAGCGGCGGCGGTCGGCTTCATTGGGCAGCACCTGGATGGCGTTGTTGGCCAGCACGAGCAGGAATCTTCGGCCGTCCTTGGCCACTGCATCGCGAAACTGGAGCAGCAACTTCTGGGTCACCATCCAGCTTTCACGCATCGTCTCATCGCGCGGCGGCACGTAGGCGAGCCACTCCATCCAATCCTTGCCGTAGGCTTGGGTGATGCGGGATTGATCCGCGGCCCGGCCCTTGCGGCGCTGCCAGTTGTAGTAGGCTTCGGTGCCCAATTGCACCAGCCGCAGGCTGCCGTGCAAGTCGCGGAAGCGGGCGCGCATCCAGAGGGAAGCAGGTCTGGGCTTGCCATCCTCGGCGAATGGCTCCACAAAGTCCAGCGCGCCATTTTGGCCCAGGCGATAGTACGGCGCGGCATCGGCATTGGTGGGATTCAGCGCCCGCACGTTGTTGTAAAGATCATTGCCGGCGAACACTACCAGCGCCACCACATCCGGCGCGAACCCCGCCGCGCGGTGGCGGTAGGCGATGAGTTCCTGCGCCGTCCCGTAGCCCGTCACGCCATAATTGAGCACTTCGGCGGGTTTTGCGGCGCACTTTGCCAGCAAAGGCTCCATCACCGCGCCGAAGGTTTTTTCCAGAGAAACCTGCATCGATTCGACGAAAGAATCCCCCAGCAGCGCCACGCGCAGCGACCCCGGCGGTTTCGCGCGGAGGCGCGGTTTGTCCCGCATCGACTCCCCGCTAATTTCGATAAACGTATCTCCTTCTACGGTTTGCCAGCCGCTTGCCCCGGCCCGGAGCTTCCATCCGGTCAAAAAATCCAGTTCGTAGAACGAAGCACTCAACCGGAGCCCGGTGAGGCGCAGTACAATTTCCGCTAAACCTAGCGCTATCAACGTGCTAAGTAGTACCACAAGGAGCTGGGTTCGGGATGATCGTATCATTAGAAAAACTGAACTTGCCTCATGTCAAATTTTTGCTAGACTTATAACTTGGCTTTGCGTATACTAACCCATAACCCGCGAGCTGTCCTTGCCTCCCCCGTTTCCGAAGGCCACGCTTCCGGCAGTCAACGTTCGACGTTCAAGAGGTAAACCCAATGATGCACGAGAATCTCACCCGCGGTCTACCCCAGCCCCAGGGCATGTACAGCCCGGATCAGGAAAGGGACGCATGTGGCCTTGGCCTGATCGCCAATTTGAAGGGCGTGCCGTCTCACGACATAATACAAAAAGGTCTTCAAATCCTCATCAACCTCACCCATCGCGGCGCCTGCGGCTGCGATCCGGAAACGGGTGATGGCGCCGGCATTACCATCCAGATCCCCCACAAGTTTTTCCAGCGCGAGTGTTCGAAGCTTGGGTTTACGCTGCCGCTGCCGGGCGAGTACGGCGTCGGCATGGTGTTTCTGCCGGTGGAGTCGAACGCGCGGCTGCGCTGCGAGGGCATTCTCGAGCGCATCGCCCGCGAGGAAGAGCTGGAAGTGCTGGGCTGGCGCGACACGCCGATCAACGCGGACGCGATCGGCCGATTGGCGCGCTCTTCGCAGCCTTATATCGAGCAGATCTTCATCGGACGCGCGCCCGGCATGACGCAGGATCAACTGGAGCGCAAGCTGTACGTGGTGCGCAAGCGTGCGGAAAGGGAAATCGCCACGCATGAGGATATGAAGGAACACGAGTTCTTCTATATCCCCTCGATGTCCACGCGCACTATCGTCTACAAGGGCTTGCTGCTGGCCCCGCAGATCGCCTCATTCTACAAAGAGCTTAAGGATCCGGACCTGGTGAGCGCCTTGTGCATGGTGCACCAGCGGTTCTCCACGAATACGTTCCCCACCTGGCAACTGGCGCATCCGTTCCGCTATCTGTGCCACAACGGCGAAATCAACACGGTGAAGGGCAACGTGAACTGGATGACGGCGCGCGAAAGCGTGCTCGGCAGCGACGTATGGGGCGAGGACATCAAGAAGCTGTTCCCCGTCTGCGTGCCCGGAGGATCGGATTCGGCGAGCATTGACAACGCTGCCGAACTGCTGCTGTTGAGCGGCCGCGAATTGCCTCACGTGATGGCGATGCTGATTCCCGAGGCCTGGGCCCACGACACCACCATGCCGGCGGAAAAGCGGGCGTTCTACGAATACCATGCTTCGCTGATGGAGCCGTGGGACGGCCCCGCCGCCATCGGCTTCACCGACGGGCGGATGGTTGGCGCGACTCTGGACCGCAATGGATTGCGTCCGGCGCGCTGGCTGGTGACGCACGACGATATTCTCATCATGGCTTCCGAAGCCGGTGTGTTGCCGGTGAAGCCCGAGAACGTGAAGTTCAAGGGCCGTCTGCAGCCCGGCAAGATGCTGCTGGCCGATTTGCGGGAAGGACGCCTCATCCCCGACGAAGAGATCAAGGCGAAACTCGCCGGGCGGCAGCCTTACGGGGAGTGGATTGAGCGCCATCAGATCACGCTCGAACATTTGCCCGCGCCGCAACGGTGGCATCCGACGGAATTCGAAACGCTGCTGGAGCGGCAGCGCTGCTTCGGTTACAACGACGAGGATCTGAGCATGATTCTCGCCTCGATGGCTTCGGGCGGGGAAGAGCCCATTGGATCGATGGGCACCGATACGCCGCTCGCTTGTCTTTCGGACAAGCCGCAGCCGCTGTTCCATTACTTCAAGCAGCTCTTTGCGCAGGTGACCAACCCTGCCATCGACCCCATTCGTGAAGAGATGGTGATGTCGCTCACCTCCTACATCGGAACCGAGCGCAACATTCTGGAGGAGACGCCCGAGCATTGCCATACGCTGAAGCTCGATCAGCCGATCCTCACCAACTACGATTTGGAGAAACTGCGCCGCGTTTCGTTCGGCGATCTGCTGACGGCCACGCTCACCACCACCTACCGCGTGGCGGGAGGCGAGAAGGAACTCGAACGGTCGCTCGACTGGTTGTGCCGCCGCGCTTCCCGCGCGATCAAGGACGGGTACACGCTGCTGGTGCTGAGCGATCGCGGCGTGGATCGCGACTATGCTCCCATCCCCAGCCTGCTGGCGCTTTCAGCGCTGCATCATCACCTGATCCGCGAAGGGACGCGCACGCAGGTGGCGCTGATTGTGGAATCGGGCGAGCCGCGCGAGGTGATGCATTTCGCCCTGCTCATCGGCTTTGGCGCCAGCGCCATCAATCCCTACCTGGCCATTGAAACGCTGGAGGACATGCATCGCAACGGACGCCTGAAGGAAGGCGTCAGCTTTGAGACGGCGCTGAAGAACTTCAAGAAAGCCATTAACAAG
>CALFYN010000086.1 GCA_937952345.1 uncultured Acidobacteriota bacterium | reverse complement strand
CCCAGCTTGATATTGATGATCCCGCATGCCTTCATGCGAATCGCCTGCTCGGCCTGATGCGCCGAACGGATACACTCATCCAGGCAAATCGGAGTCTGCAGCGCTGCCTGCAACGGCACATGGTCGATAATTTCATCGTGCGCCAGCGGCTGCTCAATCATCATCAGATAAAATTCGTCCAGTTGCCGCAGCCGGTCGATATCCTGCAACGTGTAGGCGCTGTTGGCGTCCGCCATCAGCTTGATCCGCGGAAACTCCTTCCGCACTTCGCGAATCACGTCAACGTCCCAGCCCGGCTTGATCTTAATCTTAATCCGCTGGTAGCCGTCGTTCACTTCCGTTTCGATCTTCTTCAGCAGTTGCGGCACCGTGTCCTGTATCCCAATCGATACCCCGCACGGAATCTCGCGCCGCGCCCCCCCGCCGATCTGTTTCCACAGCGGTACTCCGTTCAGCCGCGCCTCCAGATCCCAGCACGCCACCTCCACGCCCCCGCGAGCCATGTTGTGCCCGCGAATATGTGCCGATCGCGCACCCACTTCCGCCGCCGAAGCGAACGTGTGCCGCAGCACCCGCGGAGCCACGAAATCGCGCACAATCAGCCACGCCGAATCCGTCCACTCTTCGTTGTAGAACGGATTCTCGCCGCAGGTCACTTCCCCCCAGCCCGATACCCCGCCGCACACCGCCTCCACCAGCACCATCGAACGCTCATACGTCCGCCCAAAGCTGGTCTCGAAAAAATGCACCAGCGGCATGCGAATCTGGCGCAGTACAATTTGCTCAATCTGAAACGGCATATTTTCCCAATAAATACGTCCCCGCTTCCGGGGTATTTTCAAATCCAACCACGGCCAGTCCGGCGCGGAAGTGCAACTGGAACTGATCGCTGATTTCCTGCTGTACCGCCCGCGCCTGCTTCGGATCGCTCACGCGCAAATCAGCGATATGCGCCGGCACGCGGATACGCGCCTCGATCGCCGGCCCTGCTTTCGGCTTGCCCGCCAGCAGCGCGTGCACGCGCGGTGAGTCGATCCACCATTCGGCCACGCACCGGTCCGTCGGCAGCCCGCCATGCAAATGGCTCGACGTCGTGCCGTACTGGTTCGGCACGAACCGCCGCACAATGGCGCCCAACCGCTCCATGTTAAAAAACGCGTTCTTGATTTCCAGCGGATCGAATGTCCACTCCACCAGTCGAAAGCCGCGCTCCAAGGCGTCTTCCCTTTGCATCAACTTCAATTGCCGGCCCAGCCCGCGGTCCCGGTATTCCCGCAGCGTCCCCAGCATGTGGCTGTGCAGATAGTGGCTCCCGTTCGCCTTCACTCCCGGAATCGCAATCAGAAACGCCACCATGCGCGAGCCGTCAAATGCCCCCAGCGTCTGCCCGCCGATCTTGTTCGCCACCACGAACAGCCGCCGCGGCAGCAACTCGATGTCCGCAAACCCCCAGATCACCTTCTGCAATTCCACCGCTTCTTCAAACTCCGCGATCGTGGTAAGCGCCCTCAATGCGAGCCCAGAGTTTTCGCCTGCTGCCACAGTTCCTCCATTTCCTGAAGATTCGCCTCCCGCAACGTCTTTCCCTGCCCCGCCAGCCCCTGCTCCACATGCGCAAACCGCGTGCGGAATTTCGCGTTCGTGCGCCGCAGCGCCTGCTCCGGATCCACTTTCAGGAACCGCGCCAGGTTGACGATCGTGAACAGCAAATCGCCCACTTCCCCTTCGATCTCCTCCTGCCGCTCCCCGGCCCGCGCCTCTTCCAACTCCGCCAGTTCTTCCCTCACCTTGTCCGCCACCTGGTGAATATTCTCCCAATCAAACCCCGCGCCGGCCGCCTTCGAACTGATCTGCTGCGCCTCCACCAGCGCCGGCATCGCCCGCGGAATGCCGTCCAGCAATCCCCGCGGTGCTTCCCCGCGCTCTTTCTTTTCCTGCTCCTTGATCGCGTCCCAGCGCACCTTCACATCAGCCGCCGTATCGGCCTGCGCATCGGCAAAAATATGCGGATGCCGCCGGATCAGCTTCTCGTTGATCGCCCGCAGCGAATCGTCGATCGTGAAGTGCCCCGCCTCGCGCGCCATCTGCGCGAAAAACACCGCCTGCAGCACGAAATCCCCGAGTTCCTCCGCCAGTCCGCGCCAATCCCGATCGTCAATGGCCTGCAGCACTTCGTAAGTCTCTTCGAGCGTGTACGGCTTGATCGAATCGAACGTCTGCTCCCGGTCCCACGGACACCCATCCGGTGCGCGCAGCTTCGCCATGATCTCGACAAGTTGGTCGAAACGGCGGCCTGGAGTCGATTCGGAACTGGACATGTTTCCCTGGAATAAACGCGGAGCGCGCTTCTGTTGGGGTGCTCCTTCTTAATCTAGCACCTTCGCGATCCACAGCACCTTCGCCGCCACGACCCAATCAACGCACCGCCCGCACCGCCACGCTGATCGCACTCGCAATCAGATGCAGCGGCGTCACCTTCGCCACCGCCCCCACCCGTATCGCCTCCCGCGGCATGCCGAACACCACGCACGATGCTTCATCCTGCGCAATCGTCACCGCCCCCGCCTCCCGCATCTTCAACATCCCCTCGGCCCCGTCCGCCCCCATCCCCGTCAGAATCACACCCACCGCCTTGCGCCCCGCCGCCGCCGCCACCGAACGGAACATCACGTCCACCGACGGCCGCTGATAACACACCCGCGGCCCTTCCTTCACCTCAACCCGGTACCCCGATCCCGACTTCCGCAACACCAGATGGTAATCCCCTGGAGCCACCAGCGCTGTCCCCGGCGTCACCGAATCCCCGTTCTCGGCTTCCTTCACCTGCATCGGACACACTTCATTCATGCGATTGGCAAACGCCCGCGAAAATACCGGCGGAATATGCTGCGTAATCACAATCCCCGGCCCGTTGGCGGGCATCCCCATCAGCACATCATGAATCGCTTCCGTGCCCCCCGTCGATGCCCCAATCGCGATCACCGTCTCCGCATCGGCAGGATCCGCCGGCCCCTGCACCGCTGCCGGAACCACCGCCGGCCGCGCCGCCGCTTCCGCCCCCGGCCTCCGGATCCGCGCCGCCGCCGCCGCCCGGATCTTCCCCGCCAGATTGTCCCGCAATTCCCCCACCGAGTACGGCCCCCCAGGTTTCGCCAGCACCTCCACCGCCCCCGACTCCAACGCCTCCATTGCCTGCCGTGACCCCGACTGTCCCAACGAACTGATCACAATCACCGGCAGCGGATGATGCCGCATCAGCTTCTTCAAAAACGTCAACCCGTCCATCCGTGGCATTTCAATGTCCAGCGTCACCACATCGGGCTTCAGCGCCAGAATCTTATCCCTCGCGATATAAGGATCGGGAGCCGTCCCCACCACTTCAATGTCCTCACACTCCGCCAGCGCGTCGCTCAGCAGCCGGCGCACAATCGCCGAATCGTCGACAATGAGAACCTTCGTCCTGACGCCCGCATACATCGCCGTCACTCCCAATACAACGCCACCGTCAACGTCCCGTTCTCCACCTGAAACACATGCCGCGCCGCTGCCTCCCGCCCCTCGAATGCCCCCGCCTCCATCGCCTCCGGTGGAAACGGCTCCAGCGGTGATTCATGCTCCATCGAGCCCAGCAGCGATCCGCCAATCATATTCACCAGTTCGCACACCACCTCCGCCGCCTGCTCCGGCGCCGCTTCGTCTTCCTCCACCGCCAGAAAATTCGCCGCCGCCGTCCGCGCTGCAGCCTCCGAAACCACAACCGTCACCACGCCCGACACCTGCCCCTGGAAACGGAACAATGCGCCAACCCATGGCCCATCTACTTCCTCCACCACATCCTCTTCCGGAAACAGGTAGAACATCGTCTCCAGCACATCCACCGTGATCTGGCGCAGGCACTCGCCTACATCCGCCGCGGCCTTCTCATTCACCGGCATGGCTCACTCCTAATACTTCCAGCAATTGTTCCCGCAACGTCTCCGGTAGAAACGGCTTCTTCACAAAACCCCGCGCCCCCAGCGCCATCATCCGCATCGCCCGCATCTCCGTCTGCGCGCTCGATACCACCACCACCGGAATCCCCCGCAATCCTTCCGTCGCTTGTAATCTCGCCACAAAATGCTCCCCGTCCATCTCCGGCATGTTGATGTCCGTCAGGATCACATCCACCTGTTGCCCGGATAGCACCTCCAGCGCTTCCCGCCCGTTGCCCGCTTCCCAGCAGCCCGCCACCGGCAAACCCGTCATGGTCAGCACGCGGTGCACCACCGCCCGCATCGCCGGCGAATCGTCCACGATCAAAAACCGGAAAGCCATCCCGCACCTCCCCTCGCCCGGCCTTCCCCGCCGGCCCCCTCCGGCAGCGATCCGCCGGGTTCCTTCAGCCAATATTTGCCGGTACCCACTTCCAGGCTCACGGTGCGCGACACCGCCCCGCCTACGGCTTCACTCTGGATCATCACGCCCGCCCGCCACAGGATCTTCCGCATGGCCACCAGGTTCCGTTTCCCGATATTGAATACCCCGTTCTCGTCCAGCACCTGCGCCCCGCCCGCTACCCGCACCACGATCCGATTCTTCTCCGCCCCCAGCCGGTACGCCTGGTGAAACAACAACGGGATCCCCGTGTCCGCGAACTTGTACGGCACCGCCGCCGGCTCCCCGTGGTAGCCCTTCGATTCCGGCAGCATGAAGTGCAGCAGCCCTCCCACCCGCACCTGCGGATCGTAGATCGCCACCGCCACGCACGAGCCCAGCGCGTACGTCACCAGCACGCTCTCCGGATTCCGGCTCACCAGCGCCTCCCCAATGCCCACCACTTCGACACTCATCGCTTCCCACGGGACGCGGCCGTCCCGTCCTCCAGCACCCTGCGGTAAATCGCCGGTTTCACATAACGCAGCGGATGATCCAGCCCGTTCAGGCTCTCCGCATGGCCCGTGAACAGATACCCGCCCGGCTCCAGCCGCGCCGCCATCCGCCGCACCAGATCCTGCTGCGTCGTCTGGTCGAAATAGATCATCACGTTGCGGCAGAAGATCACCTCGAACGGACCCACATGCGCAAAACTTTCCATCAGGTTCTGGCGCCGGAACTCCACCAGTTCCCGCACCCACCGCTTCACCTGGCACTGCCCCTCCCATCGCCCGTTCCCGCGCAACAGATACCGCGACAGCCACTCCCGCGGCATCCCGCGCATCCGGTCCATCGGATAGATCCCTTGTCCCGCCGTCGCCAGCGCCTTCGTCGATATATCCGTCGCCAGTATCTTCACCCGGCTCGCACCTTCCGCTCCCAGCGCCTCCAACACCGAAAACGCAATCGAGTACGGCTCCTCCCCCGTCGAACAGGCCGCGCTCCAGATCGTCACCCGCCGCCCGCCGCTCATCTGCGGCAGTACGTCCCGCGCCAGAAAATCAAAATGCGCCTGCTCGCGCAGAAAACTCGTGTGATTCGTCGTCAGCGCATCGATCATCCCGATCAGCGCTTCCCCCGTCCCGTCTTCCATCACATGCCGGCAATACTCTCCATAGGAGCCCAACTGCATCTGCCGCAGCTTCTTGCCCAGCCGCGTCGCCACCAGTTGCGTCTTGTTGTCCCCTAAATCGAGCCCCGCATATTCATAGGCCATCCGGCTGATCTGCCGGAACTCGCTCGCGCTCAGCTCCGGCCCCGACGCCAGACTCGCGGGCTCACCCGGCTCCATCATCTTCTTCATCCCGCGCCGCCTCCACGCAAGCCGGCTATGTCCAGAATCAGCCC